>JASLEW010000498.1 GCA_030150965.1 Thermoanaerobaculia bacterium
GTGCGGCAGGCGGGGTCGCTGGTGGCGCCGGACCGGCTGCGTTTCGACTTCACCTACCACCGCGGCATGTTCCAGAAGGAGCAGGAGGAGGTCGAGGACCTGGTCAACGAGTGGGTGCGCCGCGCGGTGCCCACCGACTTCGTCTGGCGCAGCTACCAGGAGGCCATCGCCGCCGGCGCCATGGCGCTGTTCGGCGAGAAGTACGGCGAGCGCGTGCGCACCGTCGGCGTCCCCGGGTTCAGCCTGGAGCTGTGCGGCGGCTGCCACGTCCACAACTCCGGCGAGATCGGCCTGTTCCTCATCGACTCCGAGCGCGGCGTCGCCTCGGGCGTGCGCCGGCTGGAGGCGCTGACCGGCAGCTACGCGCTGGCCGAGGTGCGGCGGCAGCGCGCCGCCTACGGCGAGCTGGTGTCGCGCCTCGGCATCCGCTCCGGCGACTACGACCAGCAGCTGCAGAAGGCCGAGCAGCTGCGGGTGCGCCAGGATCAGCTGGAGCAGGAGATGCGCCGCTTGCGGATGCAGCTGGTGTCGGGTGCGCCGGTGGCGGCCGAAGAGGAGCTGCTGATCAACGGCGTGCGCGTGGTGGCCCGCGAGGTGCCGCCGGCGCCGGCCGCCGACCTGCGCGACATGGCCGATGCGCTGCGCTCGAAGATCGGCTCGGGCGTGGTGGTGCTCGGCACGCGCGGCGACGGCACGGTGTCGCTGGTGGCGGCGGTGAGCAAGGACCTGACGCCGCGGGTCAAGGCCGGCGAGCTGGTCAAGAAGCTCTCCGCCCTGGTGGGCGGCGGCGGCGGCGGGCGCCCGGATTTCGCCCAGGCCGGCGGCCGCGAGCCCGACAAGCTCCCGCAGGCGCTGGCCGCCGTGGCCGCCGCGGTGCGCGAGCAGCTCGCGGGCTAGGACGATTCGGCGGGAGTTCCCGAGGAGGTTCCCATGTCGCAGTCGAGCGTTTGGTACCTGGTCGGATTCCTGATCGCGGTGGCCGGCCTGGCCTGGCTGGCCAACCTGGCGGGCATGCCCGCGCGCTGGATCGGCGCGAGCGTCGTGGTGCTGGTGGGGATCGGCGTGGCGGCGATGGCCAAGCGCTTCGGCAGCCGCACCCCGGGGCCGCCGCCGAGCTAGAGTGAGCTAGAGCACCGTCTCGCGCAGCACCTCTTCCATCGTGGTGACGCCGTCGCGGATCTTCTGCAGGCCGCTGCCGCGCAGGGTGATCATGCCGTTCTGGATCGCCTTGACGCGCAGCTCGTAGGAGCTGGCCCCGGAGAGGATCATCTCGCGGATCTCGTCGTCGACCTCCATCACCTCGTAGAGCGCGATGCGCCCCTTGTAGCCGGTGTTGCTGCAGCGCTCGCAGCCGCGCCCGCGGAAGAGCTTGAGGTTGCGCGACTCCGCCTCGGCGAAGCCGGCCTCCACCAGGACGTTGGGCGGCACCTCCGGCGCCGGCTCGCGGCAGAAGGAGCAGATGCGGCGCACCAGGCGCTGGGCGGCGATCAGGTGCACCGAGGTCGCCACCAGGAACGGCTCGATGCCCATGTTCATCAGGCGGTTGATCGACGACGGCGCATCGTTGGTATGCAGCGTGGAGAGCACCAGGTGGCCGGTCATGGCGGCCTTGATCGCCACCTCGGCGGTCTCGAAGTCGCGGATCTCGCCGACCAGGATGATGTTGGGGTCCTGGCGCAGGAAGGAGCGCAGCGCGGCGGCGAAGTTGAGGCCGATCTGCTCGCGCATCTGCACCTGGTTGATGCCCATCAGGTTGAACTCGACCGGATCCTCGGCGGTGATGATGTTGACCTCGGGGGTGTTGATGCGCTGGAGCGCCGAGTACAGGGTGTTGGTCTTGCCCGAGCCGGTGGGTCCGGTCACCAGCACCATGCCGTAGGGCTTGAGGATCGCGCTCTCGAAGCGCCGCAGGGACTCGGCCTCGAATCCCAGCTTCGCCATGTCCAGCATCAGCTTGTCTTTGTCGAGCAGCCGCATGACGATCTTCTCGCCGAACAGCGTCGGCAGGACCGACACGCGGTAGTCGAGGTCCTTGGGCTTGGGACCGACCTTGGTCTTGATCTTGATGCGGCCGTCCTGGGGCAGGCGCTTCTCGGCGATGTCGAGCCGCGCCATGATCTTGACGCGGCTGGTGATCGCCTCCTTGAGCTTGAGCGGCGGATGCATCATCTCGTAGAGGATGCCGTCGATGCGGTAGCGGACCCGGTATTCCTTTTCGTAGGGCTCGATGTGGATGTCCGAGGCGCCGCGCTTGATGGCGTCGGTGAGCACGATGTTCACCAGCTTGACCACCGGCGCCTGCTCGGACTCCTCCTCCAGCGTCGCCAGGTCGAGGTCCTGCTCCTCGTCGAGGACCTCCAGGTCGGTGCCGGTGCCGGCCTCCTCCGACAGGTCCTCCATGACCTTCTTCAGCTCGATGGCGTGGGTCGAGCCGTAATACTTGTCGATGGCGGCGCGGATGCCCGACTCCGCCGCCAGCACCGGCTCCACCTTGTAGCCGGTCATGAACTTCACGTCGTCCATCGCGAACACGTTGGTGGGATCGAGCATCGCCACGGTGACCGTGGCGCCGGCCTTGTTGACCGGCACGATGGTGTACTTGCGCGCGATCTCGGCGGGGATGATCTTCACCACCGCCTCCTCGATCTCGGTGGCCGCGAGATCGACGGCGGGCACGCCGAAATGCATGCTCAGCGCATCGGTCAGCTGCCGCTCGTTCAGGTAGCCGAGCTTGAGCAGCGCGGCGCCCAGGCGTCCGCCCTGGTCCCGCTGGTAGACCAGCGCCTCCTGCAGCTGCTGTGGATCGATCCTGCCGGTGCGCACTAGCAGCTCGCCGAACTTGCTCTGCGCCTGCGCCTGCTGCCTGCGTGCCGCGAACTCGGGTTGGGCCATGCACTCTCCAGCAGGAGACGGGCAAACGGCCGGCATCGTCGTCAGCCCCCGACGACCGGCCGCCATGCCCACGAGGTGGAGGTCGAAAAACCACCTGACTGCTGACGGTCAGTCTAGCAGCGGGCCAGAAAGAGGGTCAACGCAGCAGCAGCGCGGCGCGCTCGGCCAGCCGTTGCGGTGAGATCTCCAACAGGCACGCCTTGGCTTCGGCGAACCGGCGATGGCAGAAGCTGCACGGCAGGCGGCGGACCACGGCGAGGCCGGGATCGCCGTAGGGGCCGTGCCGCGCCGGGTCGGTGGGCCCCATCACCATCAGCACCGGCGTGCCGAGAGCGCGCGCCAGGTGCGTGGGGCCGGTGTCGCCGCCCAGCATCAGCGCCGCGCCGCGCAGCAGGGCGGCGAGCGCCGGCAGGTCGGGGGCGGGCACCACCCGGGCCGCCGCG
>JASLEW010000530.1 GCA_030150965.1 Thermoanaerobaculia bacterium
CCGGGGACGCGCCGGGGGACGCCGCGGCCTGGGGCGGCGCCTCCGATGGAGGCTCCTGGGCGAAGGCCCGCGAGCCGCGAGCGCCAAGCCCCGCCTGGCTGCCGAGGATCAGCAGCAAGGCCGCCGCCGTGATCCCGAAACTCGTTGCCCCGAAGCGGGAGCGGCGCGGCCCGGGGATCCTCTCGGCGCGGTCCCCGGTCATCGCGGGCGCTCTCCGGTCATGGCTGGGGCTCTTCGCTTCCCTTCAGGTGGTCGGGGTTGTCGCCGGATCGCGGCCCAGCCCGGCCGCGGACGCCCGGGTGAAGCCGCCTCATGATACGCCGGCACTCCGGCCGCGGATGGCCCCGCGTGAGGCGGGGCGCCGGCGAAGCGATGGCGCCCGGCGCTCCCCGGAGAGCGAGGCGGATCGGTGCTGGCCAGCGGCCATGGCGGACCGACAGGCGCCCGGCGCGGACGGCGGCGCTTGACGCCACCGGGACGCTTCGTTACTGTCGGCCCCTCACGTCAAGCGCGCGTGGGCGCGCCCGGTGCGCCCTCCGTGATCCTCATGCCCCAACCCGATCTGCCGGTCAGCGCTTGCGCCAGCACGCCGGCGGCGCCCGGTGGCCAGGCCGCGCCCACCGCCTCGTGGCAGCGGCGAGGGCGAGCCTGACCGAAGCTCCGGCCGAGCGCCCGTGGCTGGCAACGAGGAGGATGCGGTGAAGGCAAAGAGCCTGCTGGCCCTGACTCTGGGGTGCCTGACCTGCGGCGGTGCCGCGTCCGGGATCGAGGGGAAGTGGACGCCCGAGCAGGTGCTCGACCACGATCCGGCCTGGCTGCGGTCGTTGGGGCTGGAGCTGCAACCCGAGCAGCTGTGGCGGCGCGAGGGCGGCGGCCTGCTGGAGGCGGCGGTGCGGCTGCCCGGCTGCTCGGCCGGCTTCGTCTCCGCCGAGGGGCTGCTGATCACCAACCATCACTGCGCCTTCGACATCCTGCAGCAGCATTCGACCCCCGGCCGCGACCTGATCGCCCAGGGCTTCCTGGCCGCCGGACGCGACCAGGAGCTGCCCGGCGCCACCACGCGGGCGACGCTGCCGCACCGGATGACCGACGTGTCGGCCGAGGTGGAGACGGCGGCCGCGGCGGCCGGCGCCGACGACCTGGCGCGCTACGAGACGATCGAACGCAAGAAGAAGGAGCTGGTCGCCGCCTGCGAGCACGACGGCAAGCGCTGCGAGGTGGCCACCTACGACGGCGGCGTGCGCTACCTGCTGATCGAGAGCCTGGAGTATCCCGACGTGCGCCTGGTGTACGCGCCGCCGCGCGGCATCGGCGACTTCGGCGGCGAGGCCGACAACTGGACCTGGCCGCGCCATGCCGGCGATTTCGCGCTGCTGCGCGTCTACGCCGGCGCGGACGGCAGGCCGGCACCGCACGCCGCCGCCAACGTGCCGCTGCGCCCGCCGCATTTCTTTCCGGTGTCGGCGCGGGGCGTGAGCGAAGGCGGCTTCGTGATGGTGGCCGGCTACCCGGGCACGACCTTCCGCGCGCTCACCGCGCCCGAGATGCGCGAGCGCGCCGAGCGTTTCTATCCGCGGCGCGCCGAGCTGCTGCGTGCCTGGCTCGACATCATGGAGCGCGCGGCAGGCGGCGACGCCACCACCCGCATCGCCCTCGCCGACCGCATCAAGTTGCTGGCCAACGCGGAGAAGAACGCTCGCGGCCAGATCGACGGCCTGCGGCGCGGCCAGGTGCTGGCCCGCAAGGCCGCCGCCGACCGCGAGGTGCTGGCCTGGGCCGCCGCGCGCGGCGCGGAGCCGCGGGCCGGGAAGGCGGGACCGGCGGCCGAGGCGGCCTACGGCGAGCTGTCGCGGCGGGTCGAGGAGCGCCTCGCCACCTGGGACCGCGACTTCCTGCTGAGCCAGATGCGGAACGGGCCGAAGCCGCTCGATCTGGCGCTCTCGCTGGTGCGCCGCGCGCACGAGGCGGCCAAGCCCGACCTGGAGCGTGAGCCGGCCTACATGGACCGCAACCACGACCGCCTGGAGGCGGGGCTGCGGCGCGACCAGGCGCGGCTGCACCTCCCGACCGAGGCCGCGCTGCTGGCCGATCTGCTCGGCCGCTTCGCCGCCCTGCCTGCCGCGCAGCGCGTGCCGGCGGTCGACGCGGCGCTGGCCGGCCTGCCTGGCGCCGCCAGGGAGGGAGCGGCCGGCGGCGGGGCGGACGGCGCGGCCGGCAGGGCGGCGCTGCTGCGGCTGGCCACCGACCTCATCGCCGGCAGCCGGGTGGACGACCTCGGCGAGCGGATGAGGATGCTCGGCGAGGAGACCGGGCAGCTGCGGGCGCGCCGCGATCCGCTGCTCGACCTGGCCTTCGGCCTCGACGAGGCGCTGCGCCAAGAGGAGGAGAGCGCCCACCGCTTCGCCGGCGCCGTGTCGCGCCTGCGGCCGGTCTGGCAGCGGGCGGTGGTCGCGCATGCCGGGCGGCCGGTCGCTCCGGACGCCAACGGCACGCTGCGGGTCACCTTCGGGCAGGTCAAGGGCTACAGCCCGCGCGACGGCGTGTGGATGGCGCCGCAGACCCGCCTCGGCGGCCTGGTCGAGAAGCAGACCGGCAGGGAGCCCTTCGACGCGCCCGCGGCGCTGCTCGCCGCCGCGCCCGCGGCGCCGGCGAGCCCCTGGGCCGACGCCGGCCTGCACGACGTGCCGGTCGATTTCCTCGCCGACGCCGACACCACCGGCGGCAACTCGGGAAGCCCGGTGCTCGACGGCCGCGGCCAGCTGGTGGGCGTCAACTTCGACCGGGTGTGGGAGAACGTCGCCAACGACTTCGGGTACAACCCGGAGGTGGCGCGCAACATCAGCGTCGACGTGCGCTACCTGCTGTGGGTCCTCACCACCTTCCACGGTGCGGCGGCGCGCCCGCTGCTCGACGAGATGGGCGTCCCCGCCGAGGGGGCGGCGGCGCCGGGCGCCGCTCCGCGCCCGGCCCGCCGGTGAGCGCCGCGGGGATCCCGGCGGTAGCATCGGCCCGATGAGCGCCCGCACCGCCCGCACTGCTGACATCGAGCGCGACCTGCGCGAGCTGGGCAGCCGGCCCGGCGACGCGGCGCTGCGCGCGCGCGCCGCCGCCCACGGCAGGGAGGTGCTGCCGGCGCTCGGCGAGCGGCTGGCGAGCGACCTGCCGATCGCCGTGCTGGAGGGCTACGAGGCGGTGCTCAAGGCGGTGCTGCGGCGCGAGATGAGCGGCGAGGTGCCGGCCGGGGCGGCGCGCGCCATCGCCGCGTTCCAGCAGCGGGTCGGCCTGCTGCGCAAGTACAAGAGCTACGCCGTCAAGGCGAGCAGCCCGCTGGGGTACTCGATCTTCCTGCAGAGACCCGGCGAGGGGTTCAGCTTCCAGCGCCACCTCACCCACAAGACCGAGGTGTTCCACATCCTCGACGTGCACCCGGGGGGAGCGGAGGAGCCGGGAGGGCCGGCGCGGCCGGCGGGATTCGTCTTCCTCTGCACCGCCGAGGAGTGGGAGGCGGCCTACGAGCCGCGGCGCTTCGCCGCCTGGCTGGCCGGGGAGCGCGCCGATGCGGCCTACGAGCGCTTCCGCATCCCCGCCCGGCCGGGAGACGTGTTCGTCCTCGACGAGCTGGGCATCGTGCACACGGTGATCGGCTGCATCCTCGAGGAGTTCGCCACCATCTCGACCGACATGGTGGACCGGCTCCACGACCAGAACGAGGGACGGCCGATCCCCGCCGCCTTCAACCGCGGCTACGTCGAGGAGCGGCTGCCGGCGCTGCGCACGCCGCCGGCGAGCCGCCT
>JASLEW010000625.1 GCA_030150965.1 Thermoanaerobaculia bacterium
TGCCGCGCGGCGCCCGCCTGGCGCGGCCGCCGCCTGGGGCCCGTGGGGAATCGTCCTACGCGCGGCCGGCGGGCCGCCGCACGCGCCCTCGAGCGGTGCGCCGCTACAGCCGTCCGCGGCGCGCGGCCAAGCTTCCTTCACGCCCCTGATGCAACGATCTCCCAACCTTTTCAGGGGCGCTGGAGGAGGCCGTCATGCATCGCCCAGCGCACCGTCTCAGCCCCGCCGCCATCACCCGCCGCATCGCCGGCACGAGCGCGGCCGCAGCGCTCCTCGCCGGGCTCACCATCCTGGCGCTGTCCGCGCCGGCGCCCTGCTTCGCCGCCCCGGCCCCGGCGCGCCCGGCAGCCGAGGACCGCATCGTGCCGGTGTCCTTCCTCTCTTTCCACTCCAAGGTGCTGGCCGCGGAGATGCCGGTGCTGGTCGATTTTTCGGCGCCGTGGTGCATTCCCTGCAAGGCCATCGAGAGATCCCTGGCAGCGGTGGCGGCAGCCGCCGGCGGGCGGGTGAAGGTGGTGCGGGTCAACGTCAGCTGGAGCCATGGCCTCGCCAAGCGCTACGGCGTCGAGGCGCTGCCCACGCTGCTGGTCTTCGACCACGGAACGGTGGTCGAGCGCGCCACCGGGGCCCTTTCCATCGCCGACATCCGCGACCTGATCGCCGGCAGCGTGCACGTCGCGGTCGACGGCGCGGCGGCAGAAGCGGCAACGGCGATAGCCAATGGAGATTGAGACAGGTATAATCCAAGCGACCTCTACAAGGAAGTCGAGGCGTAACCGGGCCCGGGAGGCACCGTGCAGCACGCCGCACACATCCTGATCGTCGATGACACCGAGCAGAACCTGGTCATCCTGACCGACCTGGTGCGCTCGCTCGGGCACCAGGTCAAGACCGCCCGCGATGGTCTCGAGGCGCTTTCCAGGCTCTCTCCCGAGATCGACCTGCTGCTGCTCGACGTGATGATGCCAGGCCTCGACGGCTACGCGGTGACGCGCCGCCTGCGCTCCGACCCGCGGTGGCAGGACCTGCCCGTCATCATGGTGACGGTGCTCGACAATCACCACGACCGGCTGCTGGCGGTCGAGGCGGGCGCCAACGACTTCGTCGGCAAGCCGGTGGACCCGACGGAGCTGCGCCTGCGTATCGACTCGCAGCTGCGCCTCAAGGAGGCGCGCGACGTGCTGAAGCGCTCGCACCACGAGCTCGAGGACCTGGTGGCCAAACGCACGGCCGAGGTGCGCCAGGCGCTGCTCGACACGTTGGAGGAGAAGCGCCATACCTACGACGCCCACGTCGATTCCATCCACCGGCTGGTCCTCGCCGCCGAGTTCAAGGACCTGGGCACCGCCCAGCACATCAAGCGGCTGAGCCGCTACAGCCGCATCCTCGCGGACGCCCTGGCGCTCGCGCCCGGCGACGCCGAGGTGCTGAGCCACGCGGTGACCATGCACGACGTCGGCAAGATCGGCATTCCCGACGCCATCCTCGTCAAGCGCGGCAAGCTGTCCGCCGAGGAGCGCCGCATCATGGAGACCCACACCCTGATCGGCGCCCGCATCCTCGAGGGCTCCCCCTCCGAGCTGATCAGGGCCGGGCGGATCGTCACGCTCAGCCATCACGAGCGCTGGGACGGCAGCGGCTATCCGCGCGGCCTCGCCGGCGAGGAGATCCCCCTGTGGGGGCGCATCTGCGCCGTGATCGACGTCTTCGACGCGCTCACCACCCGGCGGCCCTATCGCGGGCCCTTGCCGATCGCGCGGGCCCTGGCGCTGCTCGCCGAGGAGCGCGGGCGCCATTTCGACCCCACGTTGATCGATCACTTCCTGGCGCGGAGGGACGCCGTCCTGGCCATGCATGGAGAGCTGCGGAAAATGGAGCGCCACGCCGCCGCTGCCGGCGCATCTCCCGTCGAGAGCCCCTCATGATCCGGATCCTGATCGCCGACGACCATCCGGTGGTGCGCAGCGGCCTGCGCGCCATCCTGGAGGGCGACCCGCGGATCCAGGTGGTGAGCGAGGCCGCGACCGGCGAGGAGGCGATCGACCGCACGCGGACCAGCCGCCCGCAGGTCGTCCTGCTCGACGTCGCCATGCCCGGCCGCGGCGGCATCGAGACCGCGCAGGAGATCAAGCGCCTGCACCCGGCGGTCCGGGTGCTCATGATCACCATGCACCCGGAGGACCACTTCGCGGTGCGCTGCCTGCGCGAGGGCGCCGACGGCTACATCACCAAGGATGCGGCGCCCGAGCTGCTGCTGCAGGCGGTGCACAAGCTGGCCACCGGCGGCAAGTACATCAGCCCGGGGCTCGCCGAGCGCCTGGCCCTCTACCTGGACGCGCGCGGCAGCCGCCCCCCGCACGAGCTGCTCTCCAGCCGCGAGTTCGAGATCATGCTGCGCATTGCCGCCGGCAAGCGCCCCAGCGACATCGCGAGCGAGCTGCACCTGAGCGTCAAGACGGTGAGCACCTACCGCACGCGCGTCCTGCAGAAGATGAACTTCCGCACCAACGCCGACATCATGCGCTACGCGTTCGAGACCAAGCTCGAACGGTAGGCCGGCGGGCCGGCGGACCGGCGGTCAGCCCCCGTCCGCCGGGGCGCCGCGGCCGAGCAGCCAGGCGATGTCGGCGGCGAACGTGCGGGTGTCGATCGGCTTGGTGAAGAACTCGTTGCAGCCGGAGGCGGCAGCCTCCTCCCGGGTGGCGCTGTTGGTGGCGGCGCTCAGCATGGCGATCGGGATGCGCCGGGTCGCGGGGTCGCGCCGCAGCTCCCTCGCGACCTCGAACCCGCTCCGGTCGGGAAGCGACGCATCCAGCAGGATCAGGGTCGGCCGGCGGGCGTGCGCCATCTCCAGCGCCGCCATCGCCGTCGCGGCGTGGCGGACCGTGTAGCCCTCCGCGGTGAGCAGGGCCCGCAGCAGCTGGAACTGCAGCTGGTCATCTTCGACGATCAGGATCTCCATGGTTTCCCCCTCCCGCCTTGTAGGAAAAAACCTCACAAGCTGTCGGCGTCTGTGAGCGGCAACCAATCGAGAATTTCCGCTGCCGAAGATGGCGGACGGCCGATGGCTCCGCACGGGTGCCGGTCATAGTCTGGCCACAGGCGGTGGACGAAACCTGCTGCGCATATCAGACAGGGAAAGGAGCGGTCGATGATCCTCGAGCTCAACCTCCAACGGACCCCGGGCGCGGCTGCCGGCAGGCCGCGGCAACGCGTAGCGGCCGGCGGCGAGGCCGGCCGGGGGAGCGGCAGATCCATTGCAGCGCTGGTGCTGCTGGTCCTCGTCTCGACGCGGTGCTTGACCGCCGTCACGGCGGCCGGCCACGCCAGCGGCACCGAGGCGACGGCGGCAGGAGCCCAGTTCGCGCTGATCGTCAACGGCGACGACTCCTTCACCCACAACTACAACGTGCAGATGGCGGTCGACGCGCTGCCGCGGCTCGGCTACTCTCCCGCTCACATCCTGCTGGTGGCCGCCGGCGGCCACCACGGCGAGGATCCCGGGATCCGGCGCCTGCCGGCAACCGCCGACGGGCTCGCCCAGGCGATGGCCCTGCTGCAGCGCGAGCTGGGGCCGCGGGACGTGCTGCTGGTCTATCTCACCGGACATGGTGGGCGTGCCTTCGGCCGCGCCTTCCTCAAGCTGGAGAGCGGAACGGTGACGGCGGCGGCGTTCGTGCACCGGCTCTCGCCCCTGCCGTTTGCGCGGCTGATCCTGATCGCCGACCAGTGCTACTCGGGAGGCTTCCTCGAGGAAGCCGTCCGCCTCGGACGCGATGTCGTGGGCGTGGCGAGCGCTGACAGTCATCACGAAGTCCGGTGCGAGCCCTTCATCCGGCCTCTCTGGTTGGCCGCCGCGAGCGCCCCGTCTGCCGCCGGAGGCGCCGTGTCGGTCGAGGAGGCATACCGCGCCGGCGCCGACAGCCTCGCGCGCGGGCTCGCCCATGAAGAGGTCGACGTCCGGGCGCAGTACGTCGCCACCGGACGGTGTCAGGGCCATCCAAACCTGTTCGGCTTCGGTCAGCCATCACAGCCGGGCACGGACCAGAGCGCCGGGACGCGGTGACGTCCCGCCATGGAGCCGCGCTTGCTTTTCCAAGTATAGAGGATTAACGTTCTCGTAAAGAAGCCGGCGTGCCAAGGACCGGTGCCCAGGATCGGTGCATGACATGGCGGAAAGAGACCCCCCGGACGGCAGGCCTGTGCCGGCCCGGTCGGTTGAAGCGGCGGAGCTCGAGCGGCGTCTGCTGTGGGCCGAGCGGATGGAGTGCCTGGCGGCGCTCGCCGCCGGCCTCACGCATTCGCTCTGCAACCTGCTCGCCTCGACCCTGATGTCGGTCGAGCTGGTGCTGCGCAGCAGCCCGGACGGCGTGGAGCGGCAGCTGCTCACCTCGCTCCAGACCATGACCCGGGAGGGCCTGGAGATGGTGCGTCAGCTGCTCGGGATCGCTCGCGGCGTGGACGGCGAGGCGATCGTGTTCCAGCCCCAGCATCTGCTGGTGGAGCTGCAGCGATTGCTCAATGCTTTCATGCCGTCGGTTCCTGTCGTCACCGACTACCCGCAGGACCTCTGGCCGCTCTCGGGAGACCCGCACCGCTTCGTTCAGCTGGCGCTGGCGCTCTGTCTCGAAGCCAGGCGCCACCTCAGTCCCGGAGCAGCCCTGGTCCTCTCCGCCGCCAACGTCGCCGGCACCTCCGGCGCCCGGCCCGCCGCCTCCGGCGAGGAGGGGGAGCCACGGGAGGGCGCCGCCGCCCGCGTCGCGCTGCAGGTGGAGGTGCGGCAGGCCAGACCCTCGTCTCACCCCGGCGCGCCGGCAGCCGGCAGGCGGCCCGGAGAGGCCGCGGCCACGCCCGTGCAGCTCGGCCGGCCGGCCGGGCTCTGGCTCGTCGAGCGTCCGTCCTCCCCGGCCGCCGCGCTGGCCATCACCGCCGGCGGCACCTACCAGGAGCTGGCGCCGGAGGAAGGCGGGGGCGCACGCGTGCTGCTGCCGGCAGCCAGCCCCCGGACGGGCCCCGCAGCACCCGTCGGGGAGCCGCCGCCGGGCAACGGGGCCGGCGTCCTGGTCTGCGAGGAGGAGCCGATGCTGGCGCAGGCGCTCTGCGAGGTGCTTGCCGCCCACGGCTACCGGGCCGAGGCCGCGCCGCTCCAGGTGCGGCCGCAGGGCGGCAAGAAAAGGCCGCGGACCGGCGACCGCGGCCAAGAGCGCATCGTCCTCGCCACCGCCAGCCTCGACGATGGCGGCCGCTGGCGGCTGGCATCCTCAGCCCCGCGGCTTCGCCGCGGCGCGGGCGCCGCGCCGTCCATCGTGCTGATGATCGATGCGGAGACCGCCGAGCGCCAGGACCGTGAGAAGCCGGGCCGGCGCCGCGGCCCGGCGCCGGTGGCCATCCTGCGCAAGCCCTTCACCGCCCGCGAGCTGCTCTTCGCCCTCGCCGCGGCCAGGGCCCGCTAGCCGTCGTCGTCCTGGGCGCTGGCCGGGGGCTCACCTGACGCCCGGTCGGTCTCGGCCACTCTTCAGCCGCTCCAGCTCCTCATCGATCCATTCTCGCCTGCGGTGCCCCCCGCGTCCGGTGACCATCAACTCAAAGAGCTTGCCAGGCACATCGGCAGCTTCCGGTGCTGGTTTCTTCGCGGCTTCTCTCGCGGCAAGGAGCTGCTCTTCCGCTGCTCTTTCGTGGTGCAAGACACGATAAACCCGTGCCAAGGATAGGCGCGTCGCGCTCCAATCAGGCTCCAAGCGCACTGCCTCACAGAGGTCGGGAATCACCGCTTCGGTTGGGTTGCGATTCCACACAGCCATGGCCCGCAGGAAATGCGCCCCAGTCCGGACCTCGGGTGAGATCGAGCGGCCGAGCAGGGTGCTGCAGATCTGGACGGCTTCGGCGAGCGCCCCGTCGTCCATCATCTCGTAGATAAGGCAATGCGAGATCCAAAGCTGGGCGAGGTCATGGCATGGGCTGGACGGCCGGATGCCCCGCAGCAGCTCGACGGCCCGGAACCCGTCGTGGCCGGGCTCGAGATTCAACAGCGCCAGCTCAAACTGATCTTCGTCATTCGCGCTCCCCTCCGCGATCCGCTGCTCCAGGATCCCCATCCTGGCCGCCTCGGCGTCAGTAGCGTGACCCGACTTCATTTGGGCACCAGCGCCGGTCCAGTTCCATGCCACCCCCCTCTCCCTTGCAGATGCTTCTGGCGTCGGGGCCTCCTGGAGATTCAGGATCACACCCTCGGCGGAGGATAGCTCGCGCAGCGCCCCTCATGAGCTCCTCTTGATTCCAAACATCCTGGCCAAGACCTGAGGCAACCTCTCTCGGCGCCTGGGAGGCTCCTTGCCCTCAAGGGCGGCGCCCAGGTCCGCGAAGAATTGCGCCAGCAGGATCTCGGTGGTCTTGTAGTCGGGCCATTCATAGATGTACCACTGGCCGTTGAAGGAGAGGCCCAGGGCATCCGGATAAACGAGAATCTCTAGGATATTCCCCAATCGACTTAAACGCCGGATGAAGAATCTCCAACCCCGGCTCTCGCGCGCCTCCCAGGGCTCAGGCGGCGAGACGGCCGCCAGGACTCCATCGACCTCTCGCAGAGCTGCCTGCTGGAACTCATTGGCCTTGCCATCCATCGGCCGATAGTCTCTTGAGCACGAGATTCAGAAGCGCCAGAGGTCCGGCCGCACCAGCAGCACGTGAACGCCGTCCTTGCCCACGGTTTTCTCCTGGTCTCATCCTGACCGGAAGCCACGGGGAGCTGGGCGACCGCCGCCTCCACGACCGCTTTCCGGCGGACCTCGAAGCTCTTGCTACGCTTAGTATACGGAAAGGGTGCGGCCGGCATCCGGGCGGGAGGGTTGCGGCCGGTCTGGCCGGGCCGTCCGCCTCTGGACAGCGAGCGGCCGGGCGCGCTACGGTACAGTCTTTCGTCCAACCTCCAGGCGGCTTGCGGGCAGGAGAATGCGGTCGATGACGATGGATTGGCAGCGGAAGGCGGTTCTGGTCACCGGCGGGGCGTCGTTCATCAGCTCCCATCTGATCGACCTGCTGGCGGAGCGCGGCGTGGGGCGCATCCGGGTGGTGGACGACCTGACCAGCGGCCGGCTGGCCAACATCGAGGGGCACATCAGGTCGGGGCTGGTCGAGTTCGTCGAGGCCGACCTGCTGGCGCCCGGCGTGGCGCAGCGGGCGGTCGCGGGGATGGCGGTGGTCTTCCACCTCGCCGCCATCCATGGCGGGCGCGGCTTCGTCGATCTGCACCAGGCGGCCTGCGCGCAGAACCTGGCGCTCGACGGCATGCTCATCAAGGCGGCGCACGAGGCCGGGGTCGAGAAGTTCGTCTTCGCCAGCTCCGGCTGCGTCTATCCCAACTACCTGCAGCAGGACGTGACCCAGGAGCTCTACCTCACCGAGAAGATGGTCGGGCCCCCCTACGAGGCCGACAACCTCTACGGCTGGGCGAAGCTGATGAGCGAGATGACGCTGCGCGCCTACCACCGCGACCTCGGCCTGCGCTCGGCGTCCTGCCGCTTCTTCACCGTCTACGGCGAGCGCGGCGTCGAGAACCACGCCGTCATCGCCATGATCGCCCGCGCCTTCGTGCGCCAGGACCCGTTCGAGGTGTGGGGCGACGGCACCCAGATCCGCAACTGGACCTACGTGGGCGACATCGTGCGCGGCATGGTGCTGGCCGCCGAGAAGATCGACGACGGCACCGCGGTCAACCTCGGCACCGAGGAGCGCACCCGCGTCATCGACGCCGTGCGCGAGGTGCTGCGCTACACCGGCCAGCAGGCCGAGATCAGGTTCCTGCCCCACATGCCGACCGGGCCGCTCAACCGCGTGGCCAGCAACCGGCTTGCCCGCGAGCTGCTGGGCTGGGAGCCGCAGGTCAGGTTCGTCGACGGCCTGCACCGCACCATCGACTGGTACTTCGGCAGCCGCGAGCGCGAGAAGGTCGGCGGCTACCTGGCCGGGATGCTGACCGAGCGCTGAGCACCCGCATCGCCGCTGGAGCGGATGGCGCGGGGGCCGAGCGTCGCCGTGCGCCGCTCGCGTCCCGCCGGGCCGCCGCCCCCACCGGGCAGGCCGGCCACCTCTCCTCGTCCACCTCATGCACCGCCTGGTCTACCTCTGCGACTGGCTGCCGCCCGACTTCGGGGCGGTCGGGCAGTACAGCCTGCTGTTCGCGCGCCAGCGCGCCGCGGCCGGCGAGGACGTGGTGCTCGCCGGTCTGTCGTCCGCCCCCTCCTCGACGGCGGCCGAGGAGGCCGGCGCCGGCCGGCTGCGCGTGGTGCGCCGCCGCGCCCCGCTCTACGACCGCGCCGACCTCCGCGCCCGGGCGCTGTGGACGGCGCGCACCAACCTCGGCCTGCTGTGGGGCGTGCGCCGCGAGCTGCGCCGGGCCGACGAGGTCCTCATCACCGGCAGCCCGCCGTTCCTGCTGCATCTCGCCGTGCCGCTCACGGCGCTGCTGCGCCAGCGGCTGACCTATCGCATCACCGACTTCCACCCGGAATGCCTGATGGCCGAGATCGGCGAGCAGCGGGGACGCGTGCCCCGCGCGCTCGCCGCCTTCCACCGCCTGACCGTGGCGCTGCGCCGCCGGGTGGACCGCTTCGAGGTGCTCGGCGAGGACCAGCGCCGGCGCCTCCTGGAGCAGGGGATCGCGCCCGGCCGCATCGTGCTGAAGCGCGATCCGTCGCCGGTCGCGGTCCCGCCGGGCACCGTGCCGCTGCCGCGCCCGCCGGAGCTGGGCGGCGGCTGCCTGCTCCTCTACTCCGGCAACTTCGGCGTGGCGCACGACGCCGCCACGCTCATCGCCGGCTACCGCCGCCATCACCGCGCGGGCTCGGGGCGCACCCGGCTGTGGCTCAACGCCACCGGCGCCCGCGCCGACCAGGTCGAGGCGGAGCTGCGGGCCGAGGGGCTGCCGCTCCACCGCAGCCGGCCGGTGCCGCTCGCCGAGCTGCCGCGCCTGCTGATCACTCCCGACGCCCACCTCATCACCCTGCGCGATCCCTTCGTCGGCTACGTGCTGCCGTCGAAGGTCTACGGCTGCCTGGAGTCGCGGCGCGACATCCTCTACGTCGGCAGCCGCGCCTCGGACATCCACCTGCTCTGCGCCGGCTCCCCCGGCGGCGGCTACCTCCAGGTCGAGGCCGGCGACGAGGCGGGCCTGGCGCGGGCGCTCGAGGCGCTCGCCGACCGCGCGGCGGCGCGGCAGGCCGGCCCGGACGCACGATGAAGACCAAGCGGAGACTAAGATGATGTCGCGGAGGTTCCCTTGACCCCGGAAGAGCTGCGCAACGTCTACCGCGGCCGCCGCGTGCTGGTGACCGGCCACACCGGCTTCCAGGGCGGTTGGCTGGCCACCTGGCTGGCCGAGCTGGGGGCGCGGGTGGCGGGTTTCAGCCTGGCCGGCGACAGCGAGCCGAGCCTGTTCGCCGCCGCGCGGGTCGCCGATTCGCTGGTGGCCGACGTGACCGGCGACATTCGCGACCTGGGCCAGCTCGAGGCGGCGTGGAAGGAGAGCCGCCCCGAGATCGTCTTCCACCTGGCGGCCCAGCCGCTGATCGACGAGAGCTACCGCGAGCCGGTGGCGACGGTCGGCGTCAACGTCCTCGGCGTCACCCACGTGCTGGAGCTGGCCCGCCGCCGGCCCACGCCCACCGCCGTGGTCATCGTCACCAGCGACCGCTGCTACGACCGCCGCGACTGGCCCTACGCCTACCGCGAGGTCGATCCGCTGGGCGGCGACGACGTCTACAGCGCCAGCAAATCGGCGGCCGAGCTGCTCACCCACGCCTTCCGCCACAGCTTCCTCGCCGAGCGCGGCGTCGGCGCCGCCACCGCCCGCGCCGGCAGCGTCATCGGCGGCGGCGACTGGACGCCGGGGCTGCTGCTGCCGGAGAGCATGCGGGCGCTCGCCGCCGGCCTGCCGGTCCAGGTGCGCAGCCCGCGCCTGGTGCGGCCCTGGCAGCACGTGCTCGACCCGCTCTCCGGCTACCTCACCCTGGGCGGCCGGCTGCTCGCCGCCGGGCCGGCGGAGCGCCAGGCGCTCGCCGGCCCCTGGAACTTCGGCCCCGCGGCCGAGACCGGACGCACCGTCTGGGAGCTGGCGGAGGCGATCATCGCCAACTGGGGCAGCGGCACCTGGGAGAGCGGCAAGGAGCCGCCGCGGGAGCGTGGCGGCTCCGGCGCGGGCCGCGGCCGCGACCGCGAGGCGCCGCCGCCGGTCCGGCTGTCCATCGACAAGGCGCGGGAGCGGCTCGGCTGGGCGCCGCGCTGGGGATTCCAGGAGATGGTGGCCCACACGGTGGACTGGTACCGCGGCTATTACGCCGGCGACGACATGGGGGGCTGGTGCCGCCGCCAGATCGCGACTCACATGGAGCCGGCCGAGGACGGAGCGGCCTGAGAGGCTCCTTGCCGGCGCCGGCTCCAGGCCCGCCGGTGACAAAAATCGTCCCCGGCGGGGTCCAAAGCTGTCATCGCCCGCTCCTGCCGCCTCCCCAAGATCCCATCTTCATGCTAGTTTAGGGGTTGTCATCCAGGTGGACTGGCGGGCATGTCGTTTGCTCCTGGGCCTTGGCATCCGTCCTTGAGAATGCCTTGACCGTCCGGGTGCCAAGGACAGGCATGACGTTCGCGGTACAGGGGTTGTAACGCAATCATGGGAACCCTGCTTTGGTACGCCGCCGGGGCCGCCGTCGCCGCCGCGCTTCTGACCCACCTCCTGGTGCCGCCGGTCATCGGCCTCGCCAGAAGGCACCGCGTCCTCGATCAGCCGGGCAGCCGCAAGCGCCAGGCGAGCGCCGTGCCGCGCCTCGGGGGCCTGGCCATCTTCGGCGGCCTGGGGCTCGCGGCCGGCTTTGCCGCGCTCGGACAGTGGAGGATCTGGGGCACGGCGATCGCCGGCAAGGGGATCCTCGCCCTGGCCGCCGGCGCCGCGCTGGTCTTCCTGGTCGGCGTCATCGACGACCTGCGCGGTGTCGGCGCCGGAACCAAGTTCCTGGTCGAGGTGGTCGCCGCCGGGCTGCTGCTGACCGCGGGGTGGTCGTTCTCGGTGCTGCGCCTCCCCTTCCTCGGCAGCATCGACCTCGGCGTGATCGGCGGCGGCCTGGTGTCGGTGCTGTGGATCGTCGGCGTGACCAACGCCATCAACCTGCTCGACGGCCTGGACGGCCTGGCCGGCGGCGTGGTGGCGATCATCGCCGCCTCGATGCTCAGCTACGCGGTGCTGCAGCGCAGCCCCGGGACGGTGGTGCTGATGGCCGCCACCGCCGGCGCCTGCGTCGGCTTCCTGCACCACAACTGGAAGCCCGAGCGCATCTTCATGGGCGACTCGGGGGCGCTCACCCTGGGCTACCTGCTCGCCGCGATGAGCCTCCATTCGGCGATCAAGGCCCCGGCGGCGGTCGCCATCCTGGTCCCCATCCTGGCGCTCGGCGTGCCGGTCATGGACACCCTGCTGGTGATGGCGGTGCGCTTCCTCGACCGTCCCCAGGCCCATCTGGTGCGCCGCTTCCTGCGCATGTTCCGCGCCGACCGCAAGCATCTGCACCACCTCCTGGAGCGCTTCGGCGCCAGGCGTTCCCACGTGGTGGGGCTGATCTATGCGGTGGTGGTGGCCTTCTGCGCCATGGCCCTGGTGGTGGCGGTGACCGGCCAGGGGACCCTCGGCGTGCTCCTCGTCTGCGTCGAGTTCCTGGTCGTCCTGGGCATGCGTCACCTGGGCGGGAGCGCCAGGCCGGAGCAGCCCTCCGACCAACCGGCGCCCAAGGCCCGCACCCGCCCCACCCATCCGGCGCCCCCGGCCGCCAAGCTGCGCACCGCCAACCGGCACTGAGCCCACCCGCGCCGGCAGCTGGTCCGCCAGGTCGGCAACCTGGCCGCAGGCCTGCTGCCTGCCGGCGGCAAGCGGCCATGGCCCGGCGGGAGGCGACCTGAAGCGGACTGAAAGCGAAAGGCCGGCCCGGGGTTGCCGGGCCGGCCTCGCGGTTGTGGAAGGCTCGAGGCGAGGGGCTTAGTACATGCCGCCCATGCCGCCGCCCGGCATGCCGCCGGGAGCGCCGCCCTTCTCCTTCTCCTCCTTGATCTCGGAGACCAGCGCCTCGGTGGTGAGCATGAGGCCGGCGATCGAGGCGGCGTTGATGAGCGCCGTCTTGGTCACCTTGGCGGGGTCGATGACGCCGGCCTGCACCAGGTCCTCGTGCTTGCCGGTGGCGGCGTTGAAGCCGCTGTTGCCGTTGGTCGAGAGCAGGTGCTTGACCACCACCGACCCCTCCTCGCCGGCGTTGGCCGCGATCTGGCGGGCCGGCTCCTCGAGCGCGCGGCGGACGATGTTGATGCCCACCTTCACGTCGCCGTCGGCGCTGATGCCCTCGACCGCCGGCACGGCGCGCAGCAGCGCCACGCCGCCGCCGGGGACGATGCCCTCCTCGACCGCCGCCTTGGTGGCGTGCATGGCGTCCTCGACCCGGGCCTTCTTCTCCTTCATCTCGGTCTCGGTCGCCGCGCCCACCTTGATGACCGCGACGCCGCCGACCAGCTTGGCCAGCCGCTCCTGGAGCTTCTCGCGGTCGTAGTCGGAGGTCGTCTCCTCGATCTGGTTGCGGATCTGCTTGACGCGGCCGGCGATGGCGTCACGCCGCTTGCGGTCCTCGGAGTCGGTGACGATCGTGGTGTCGTCCTTGGAGATGACGACCTTCTTGGCGTCGCCCAGGTCCTCCCAGCGCACGTTCTCGAGCTTGATGCCCAGGTCCTCGGTGATGACCTGGCCGCCGGTCAGGGTGGCGATGTCCTCGAGCATGGCCTTGCGGCGGTCGCCGAAGCCCGGCGCCTTGACCGCGCCGACGTGCAGGGTGCCGCGCAGCTTGTTGACCACCAGGGTGGCCAGCGCCTCGCCCTCGACGTCCTCGGCGATGATGAGCAGCGGCTTGCCCTGTTTGGCCACCTGCTCCAGGATCGGCAGGAGGTCCTTCATCGAGCTGACCTTCTTCTCGTTGAGCAGGATCTTGGCGTTCTCGAAGACCGTCTCCATGCGCTCGGCGTCGGTCACGAAGTACGGCGAGAGGTAGCCGCGGTCGAACTGCATGCCCTCGACCACCTCCAGGGTGGTCTCCAGGCCGCGCGCCTCCTCGACGGTGATGACGCCGTCCTTGCCGACCTTCTCCATCGCCTCGGCGATGATGCGGCCGATCTCCTCGTCGTTGTTGGCCGAGATGGTGCCGACGTGGGCGATGTCCTTGCCCTCGACCGGCTTGGAGAGCTTGTCGATGGACTCGACGGCGGCCTTGACCGCCAGCTCGATGCCCTTCTTGATCTCCATCGGGTTGGCGCCGGCGGTGACGTTCTTCGAGCCCTCGCGGTAGATGGCCTGGGCGAGGACGGTGGCGGTGGTGGTGCCGTCGCCGGCCACGTCGGAGGTCTTGGAGGCGACCTCGCGCACCATCTGCGCGCCCATGTTCTCGAGCGGGTCGTGGAGCTCGATCTCCTTGGCGACGGTGACGCCGTCCTTGGTGATCGTGGGCGAGCCGAACTTCTTCTCGATGACGACGTTGCGGCCCTTGGGGCCGAGGGTCACCTTGACCGCGTCGGCGAGCTTGTTGACACCCCGCAGGATCGCCGCACGGGCGTCCCCGGAGTAGGTGATCTGTTTGGCCATGTGTCTATGTCTCCTCAGTGACTCGTATTTTCAACAGGGGGGAAGGCTCAACCGTCGTGCGACGCTCACTTCTTGCCGTTGACCACGGCCAGGATCTCGTCCTCGCGCAGGATGACGTAGTCCTCGTCCTCGATCTTGATCTCGCTGCCGGAATACTTGCCCATCAGCACGTGATCGCCGGCCTTGACGTCCATCGGCGAGCGCTTGCCGTCCTCGTTGAGCTTGCCCGGGCCCACGGCGATGACCTCGGCTTCCTGCGGCTTCTCCTTGGCGGTGTCGGGGATGATGATGCCCCCGCGCACCTGCTCCTGCTGCTCCAGACGCTTGACCACCACGCGGTCATGCAAGGGACGGATGTTCAGCACGGCTTCTTACCTCCTTGGCAGGTTTGGAATTCCCGATTCGGCACCGCCGCCGGTTGTTAGCACTCAACGACGGTGACTGCTAACAGCAGTTTAAGGGTGGTCCCAAACCCTGTCAAGCACCCGGCCCCGGCTGCCTCCGTCCCATCCCCTCGGGACCCGCTGTGCTATGCTTTTAAAGCTTGAGCACCGACCCTCCCAGTCCTCCCCCCGTCCCACCTCCTGATCGCCGGACCGCAGCGATGCCGCGCCGCGGCGAGGATTGCGCCCGGGCCGGCCGGGGTGGTGCGCGATGAAGGAGACGGCCGGGATCTCCCCGGGCTATGCGCTGCTGCTGGGGTTCCTCCTGGTGCTGCTCAACGGCTTCTTCGTCGCCGCCGAGTTCGCGCTGGTGCGGGTGAGGCCCACCCAGCTCGGCCAGGAGGGGGAGCGGGGACAGCGGCGGACGGCGGCGGCGCGGCACATCATCCAGCACCTCGACTCCTACCTCTCCGCCACCCAGCTCGGCATCACCCTGGCCTCCCTGGCGCTGGGCTGGATCGGGCAGCCGGCCTTCTCCTGGCTGATCGAGCCGGTGGTGAGCTTCCTCTTCGGGCGCAACCCCGCGCTGGTGCGCTCGGTCGGGCTCACCGTGTCGTTCCTCGCCATCACCATGCTGCACATCACCCTGGGCGAGCTGACTCCCAAGTGGGTGGCGCTGCGCCGCACCCGGCCGGTGGCGCTGCTGGTCGCGGTGCCGCTGTTGCTTTTCGCCAAGCTCACCTTTCCGGTGATCTGGGTGCTCAACCGCAGCGCCCGCCTGCTGGTGCGGCCGTTCGGCATCGCTCCGCCCGGCGAGGGCGAGGGCATCGGCGACGAGGCCGAGCTGCGCCAGCTCCTGATCTCCAGCCGCGACAGCGCCGTGTCCGAGCAGAAGCGCGAGCTGATCGACAACGTCTTCGAGCTGTCGCACCGGGTGGCGCGCCAGATCATGCTGCCGCGCCAGGACGTGGTCTACCTCTCGACCACCCGGCCGCTGGACGGCGAGCTGCGCCTCGCCCGCCGCAGCCGCCACACCCGCTTCCCGCTGTGCGAGGGCGACCTCGACCACGTGATCGGCGTCGTCCACATCAAGGATCTCTTCCGCCGCGAGCGGCCGCCGGCGAGCCTCCAGGAGATCGCCCGCGAGATCGCCCTGGTTCCCGAGACGTTGGAGCTCGACCGCCTGCTCAAGCGCATGCGCGCCGAGCGCTTCCACCTGGCCGCGGTGATCGACGAGTACGGCGGCGTCTCGGGCGTGGTGACGCTCGAGGACGTCATCGAGGAGATCGTCGGCCAGATCCAGGACGAGTTCGACGCCGAGAAGCCGGAGCTGCAGAAGAAGCCCGACGGCTCCTACCTGGTGGCCGGCGGGATGCTGGTCGAGGAGCTGGAAGGGGCTCTCGGCCTGGAGCTCTCCGACCGCGACGAGGACACCATCGGCGGCGTCGTCTTCTCCGAGCTGGGCCGCAACCCGGCGGTCGGCGACCGCGTCGAGCTGGGGCCGATCCTCCTCGAGGTCACCGAGATGCAGCGCAACCGGGTGCGCACCCTCAAGGTCACCGTCCCCCAGCCGGCCGCCGAGCCGGCGGCGAAGGCCTGACGCCGAGGCGCAGCGGCCGGCCCACCGGACCCTGACGGCCCTCCACCGCCTCCGGCCGCTCTGGCGGGGCCGCGCCTCTCGACGCAGTCCCCGCCAGCCTTGCGCCGGCGCCTCCGGCCAGAGGCGCTGGCGAACGCCGCGGACCTTCGGCCCGGGACGCTAGCCGCGCAGCGTCACCCGCCCCGGCAGGCCGTCCTCCAGGCGGGCGGCGAGGCCAGGCGGCAGGTCCAGCTCGGCCTCGACGAACACCATCTGCGAGGCGGTGTCGAGGCGCGGCGTCACCTGCGACACGCGGCCGGCCAGGGTGAGGGGGAGAGAATCGAGGCGCATCTCGACCGCCTCCCCCTTGCGGATCGCCGGCGCCTGCTCGGGCGGCACGGCGAAGCGCAGCATGAACTCGTCGGCGCTGATCAGGCGCACCACCGGCGCCCCCGAGTGCACCAGCGCCCCGGCGTCGAGGTAGCGCAGGGCGACGCGGCCGTCGATCGGCGCCCGCAGCACCACGCGCTGCAGGCGGGTGGCGAGCTGCCGCAGGTGGCCCGCCTCCTCCGCCACCCGCGCCCTGGCGCTGTCGAGCGCCGCCAGCGCCTCCTTCTCGCCGCTGCGCGCCGAGGCCAGGTCCTCCTCGGAGTACAGCTCCGGGTGGCGCTCGCGGCGCGCGCGGTGGTCGCGCGCCTTGTCCAGCTCCAGCTCCGCCCGCTTCTGGTCGCTGCGCGCGGCGCTGAGCGTCGCCTCGACCACGATCATCTCGTTGCGCACGTCCTCGCCGGAGAGCGCCGCCAGCTCCTGGCCGCGCCGCACCGAGTCGCCGACCCGCACCGCGACCGATTCGAGGCGCCCGTCGGCCTCCGCCGACACGGTCACCGCCTGGCGGGCGAGCACCACGCCGACGAAGCCGGCCGGTCGGGGCGCCGGGCTCGAAGCGGCCATGGCTCCAGTGGCTCCCGTGGCTCCCATG
>JASLEW010000646.1 GCA_030150965.1 Thermoanaerobaculia bacterium
CGCGGACGCGGCGGCCACCGCCGCGGGCGGCGGGAAGGCCATGAAGAGGACGAAGACGAGGCCGGTGGCAAGGGCGAGACGCAGGACGCCAAGGTTCCGCATGTGCAGGACTCCTCCCGCCGGCATCTTAGTCGAAGCGGCGGCTGGGGCGCGCGGCGCAACCCATGCCCCCATGGCCCCGGAGATCTCGCCCGCCGGTGGCGGTCCGTCCACCGCCTGCCCGCCGGTTTCCATTTATTTCAACAGATATAGCGGTAGGCAAGTGCCAATAATCAAATGATCCTTTTGCGCACCGGCGGGTGGTAAGCTATCGATGATCGATGCTGACGACAATTTTTGACTCGACGCGGTATTTCTTCAATCCTTATGCCGTGCCGACGCTGGCGACGGCGGGCGCCATGTTCCTGCTCGGCATCCTGGTGCTGGTGCGGGAGCGGGCGTCGCGCGAGGCCCGGCAGCTCTGCCTGCTGGCCGCCGCCATCTGCATCTGGCTGGTCGGCTTCTCGCTCATGTACCTCTCGCGGCAGGAGCAGGTGGCGCTGTTCTGGGCGCGGGCGGCCTACCTCGGCATCGCCTTCATTCCAGCCGCAATCTATAGCTTCACCGCGGCGGTGACCCGCGGCGGCGCGCCGCGCCTGGCGCGGGCGGCGTGGCTCGTCTCGGCGGCCTTCTTCGTGCTGATCGCCGGCAGCGGCGCCCTGGTGCGCGATCTCTACCATTACTGGTGGGGCTACTATCCGCACTTCCGCTGGCTCGGCGTCCCCTTCCTGGCCTATTTCTTCATCCTCCTCGCGGTGAGCCTGCACGGCCAGTGGACCGCCTGGCGGCGGGCGCGGCCGGGCCTTCACCAGCTGCGCAACCGCTCGCTGATGATCGGTTTTTCCATCGCCTACCTCGGCACCTGCGATTACGTCGGGGCCTACGGCGTGGCGCTCTACCCGTTCGGCTACGTCCCGGTCCTGCTGTTCATCGTCGTCCTGGCCGAGACCATCCGCCGCTACCGCCTGGTGGACCTCACGCCGGCCTTCGCCGCCGAGCAGATCCTCGCCACCATGGCCGACCCGGTCATCGTCTTCGACCGCGAGGGAAGCATCCGCTTCACCAACACCGCCGCGACGCAGGTGTTCGGCTACGCCCGCGAGGAGCTCGCCGGCGCGCCGATCGATCTGTTGGCCGGAGCGGATGGCGGCGGTGGCCCGGCGGCCGGAGGCGGCGACGGCGGCAGCGGCCTGCTGGCCGCCGCCGGCGAGGAGGTGCGCGACCGGGAGATGGTCTTCCAGGCGCGGGGTGGCGATGCGGTGGCGGTCGGCGTCTCGCTCTCGCCGCTCGTCGACGAGCGCCAGTCGCGCGTCGGCACGGTGCTCATCGCCCGTGACATGCGGGCCAGGCAGTCCGCCGAGAGGGCGCTGCGCGAATCGGAGGAGCGCTACCGCACCCTTTTCGAGCGCAACCAGGCGGGCGTCTTCCGCACCTCGATCGCCGGCGTGATCCTCGACTGCAACGACGCCTTTGCACGCATTCTCGGCTTTGCCTCGCGCGGCGAGTGCCTGGGCAAGAGCATGCTGCATCATTACCGCAGCCTCTGGGACCGCACCACCCTGTTGCAGCGCATGCGCGACCAGGGCGCGCTCGGCGACGAGGAGGTGGCGCTCCAGCGCGTCGACGGCAGCCCTGCCTGGGTGCTCGCCAACGCCATGCTGCTGCCCAGGGACGGCGAGCCCGAGGAGCTGGAGGGTACGGTCATCGACATCACCCAGCGCAAGATCGCCGAGCGGCAGATCGTCTACCAGGCCTATCACGACGCGCTCACCGGCCTGCCCAACCGCACCCTCTTCCACGACCGCTTGACCCAGGCCCTCGGCCTGGCGCGGCGCGACGGGCGGGGACTGGCCGTGCTGTTCCTCGACCTCGACCAGTTCAAGCTGGTCAACGACACCCTGGGGCATGCCGCCGGCGACCGCCTGTTGGTCGAGATCGCGCGCCGCCTGCAGCAGGCGGTGCAGGCGGGCGACACCGTCGCCCGGGTGGGGGGCGACGAGTTCACCCTGCTGCTGCGCCACGTCGAGGAGGGAGAGCTCGCGGCGCGCATGGCGCAGAAGGTGCTCGACGCGGTCGCCCGGCCGGTGGATCTCGACGGCCAGCGCTTCTACCTCACCACCAGCATCGGCGTGAGCCTGTTCCCCGCCGACGGCGACGACGCGGAGTCGCTCCTGGCCAACGCCGACATCGCCATGTACCGGGCCAAGGAGCTGGGGCGCAACGCCTACCAGCTCTGCACCCCGGCGATGAACGCGAAGTCGATGGCGCGCCTGACGCTCGAGCGCGAGCTCCGCCTCGCCCTGGAGCGCGGCGAGCTCTGCCTCTTCTATCAACCGCAGGTCAGCGTGCTGACCGGCGCGACGGTGGGCGTCGAGGCCCTGCTGCGCTGGCAGCACCCGCGGCACGGCCTGGTGCTGCCCGCCGACTTCATCGCCGTCGCCGAGGAGACGCGGCTCATCCTGCCGATCGGCGAGTGGGTGCTGCGCGCCGCCTGCGAGCAGGCGCGGGCGTGGCACCGCGGCGGCTGCCCCGGGCTGCGCGTCGGCGTGAACCTCTCGGCGCTGCAGTTCCAGCAGCGCAGCCTGGTCGGCGTGACCGGCGACATCCTGAGCGAGACCGGCGTGGACCCGGACTGCCTGGTGCTCGAGATCACCGAGAGCGCCGCCATGCAGGACGCGAGCCTTTCGGTCGAGGTGATGAGCCAGCTGCGCGGCATGGGCCTGCACCTCGCCCTCGACGACTTCGGCACCGGCCACGCGTCGCTCTCCTACCTCCGGCAGTTTCCGATCGATGCGCTGAAGATCGACCGCAGCTTTGTCTCCGACCTGGAGACCAGCCGCGAGGGCGCCGCCATCATCCACGCCATCCTCGGCCTCGCCCACGGCCTCGATATCCCGGTGGTCGCCGAGGGGGTCGAGACCGAGGGCCAGCTGCGCCTGCTGAGCGAGCGCGGCTGCGACGAGTACCAGGGGTTCCTCGTCAGCCGGCCGCTCGCCACCCCGGCGGTGCCCGATTTCGTCTGGCGCTCGCGCGCCGGCGTCGCCGTCGCCAGCGGCGGTTGAGCGGCGGCTCAGCCCGGACGCAGGCGCGGCACCTGGCGCAGGGCCGGCGCGTCGCGGACGTCGATCAGCACGCGCGCTCCGGGTGCCGCGAAACGGTAGCGCCGGCCGGTGACCGGTCCGGTCGCCGTCAGGGCGCTGTCGCCCACGTACTCGAAGGCCACCATGGCGGCGGGCGGCTCGCGCCGCGAGGCCGGTGCAGCCGGCCCCGGCGCGCTGCGCATCCCGATGCTCAGCGGGCGGGCCGGACCGCCCGCCGCCTGCTCCCTCGCCTTGCCGCAACAGGACATCTGCATCCTCCTCTCGAGGGTTTTCCGGTCAAGGATCCTATTCTCAAGGATCCTCGTGATAGAGGGGCAGCGGCGCGGCGGCCTCGCCGGAGGTGCCCGCGGGACCGATTCGGCCGTCGGCGCGGCGGCCGGTCAGCCGCTCGATCAGGATGGCGCCGGCCGAGAGCGCCAGCCACAGCAGCACCGCCAGCGCCCAGCGGCCGCCGCCGCCCTCCCCACCCTCGCCGGCGCCGCCGCCGTGCA
>JASLEW010000702.1 GCA_030150965.1 Thermoanaerobaculia bacterium
CGCCGGCCCGGCCGCCGGCACGGCCGCGGCACCCGGCAAGACCTGGAGCGTCCGCGGCGCCGCGGCCGCCGCCGCCGCCTTCGTGCTCACCAAGGCGAAGCTCCTGCTGCTCGGCCTGAGCAAGGCCAGCACCTTTTTCACCATGCTGCTGGCGGTGGGCGTCTACTGGACCGCCTTCGGCTGGCCGTTCGCCATCCTCCTCGTGCTGTCGATCTACGTGCACGAGATGGGGCACGTGGCGGCGCTGCGCCAGCTCGGCCTGCCCGCCAGCGCGCCGCTGTTCATCCCCGGCCTGGGCGCGCTGATCCGGCTGCGCCAGCACCCCGCCAACCCGCGCGACGACGCCCGCATCGGCCTCGCCGGCCCGATCTGGGGGCTCGCCGCGGCGCTCGTCGCCTGGGTGGGCTACCTCCTCGGATGGGGGGAGCTGTGGGGCGCGGTCGCCCGCTTCGGCGCCTGGGTCAACCTGTTCAACCTGCTGCCGTTCTGGCAGCTCGACGGCGGGCGCGCCTTCAACGCCCTGTCGCGGTGGCAGCGCATCGCCGCGGCGGTCGCCCTGGCGGCGCTCTGGGCGCTGAGCCGCGAGGGTCTCCTGGTCCTGCTGCTGCTCGGCGCCGGGGCGCAGGCGCTCCGCCGCGACGCGCCGACCGAGGGCGATCCGCCGACGCTCATCCGCTACGTGGGCCTCGCCGCGGTGCTGACGCTGCTCAGCCAGCTGCCGATCCACGTGCCCAGGGCGCACTGAGATCCAGGAGGAGGACCCGCCCGTGGTTCGGCCGGTGGCGACTCCGGGGGGAAGCGGGGCACCACCCCCCTTCATGGCTCGGGGTCGGCTGTCACCGAGGGGGAACTGCTGAGCGGGCGCCCGGCGCCGGCGCCGAGATAGGCCTCGATCACCGCCGGATGCTGCTGCACCGCCGCCGGCGGGCCGATGGCCAGCCTCCGCCCCTGGTTCATCACCACGACCTGGTCGCAGAGCGCCGCGACCGCCCGCAGATTGTGCTCCACGAAGAGGATGGTGGCGCCGCCGGCGCGGATCTCGCGCAGCAGGTCGAGGATCGCCGCCGCCTCGGCCGCCGTCAGGCCGCTGCACACCTCGTCGCACAGCAGCAGGGCGGGGCGGGTGGCGATGGCGCGGGCCAGCTCCAGGCGCTTCTGGTCGCCCACCGAGAGCGTGCCGGCCGGCGCGCCGGCGCGCGGCGCCAGGCCGACCCGCCGCAGGACCTCCAGGTCGTCCGGCCCCGCGTCCTTCCCGCCAGGGCGGCGGCGGCCGGCGGCGCCGAAGCGGCTCCCCACCGCCACGTTCTCGCGCACCGAGAGGGTGGCGAAGGGGCGCGGGACCTGGTGGGTGCGGACGACCCCGGCGCGGACGGTGGCGGCCGGGCCGGCGCCGGTCAGGTCGCGGCCGGCGAAGACCACCCTGCCGGCGGAGGGCCGCAGCGCGCCGGCGACGATGCCGAGCAGCGTCGTCTTGCCGGCGCCGTTGGGGCCGATCAGGCCGCAGATCGCGCCGCGCTCGACGGTGAAGCTCACCTCGCGCAGCGCGGCGAGCCCGGCGAACGACCGGCTCACCTCCCGCACGTCGAGCAGCGGAACGCCGACGGCCTCTGCGGCGTCGGCGGCGCCGGCAGCGATGGGGCCCGCGGCGGCGCCGGGGCCCCGCCCATCCATCCGGCCGGCCTCCGCCCTCCCGCGCCGGCTACCCATCGGCCACCTGCGCCGGCCGCCGCGGGCCGCGCCACCGGCTCCACAGCCCCAGGGCGCCCGCCGGCTGGAACCGCATGATGAGGATGAGGAGCGAGCCGTAGATCAGCAGGTGCAGCTGCGGGAAAGAGGCCACCAGCTCCTCCTGCACCAGGCCGTAGACCGCGGCGCCCAGGACCGGGCCCCAGACCGTGCCGGCGCCGCCGAGGATCGGCATCAGCAGGAAGGCGACGCTGACGGTGAAGGCGAACTCCCCCTGCGGATGAATGAAGGCCGCGTAGCGCGCGTGCACGCCGCCTGCCGCGCCGGTGAGCGCCGCCGCCAGGGCGTGCGCCGCGAGCTTGGTGCGGAAGGGGCTGACCCCGAGGTCGGCGGCGGCGTCCTCGTCCTCGCGCACGGCGGCCAGCGCCAGGCCCAGCCGCGACCGCCGCACCGCGATGGAGACGGCCACCGCCAGCGCCGCCAGCGCCAGGGCGCTGCCGAGGTGCGCCAGCTGGCGGAAGGGCCCGGGCTCGACGATGCGGTAGCCGCTGGCGCCGCCGGTGACCGCGAGGTTGCTCATCACCACCCGCACCGCCTCGCTGACGCCGATGGTGGCGATGGCGAAGTAGGGGCCGCGCAGGCGGAAGGTCGGCAGCCCGACGAGCAGCGACACGAGCGCCGCCGCGCCGGCCGCGGCGGCGAGCGCCAGGACCGGCGCGGCGCCCTGGTTGAGCGCCAGCGCCGCGGCATAGGCGCCGAGCCCGTAGAAGACGGCGAAGCCGAACGAGACCTGGCCGCCGAAGCCGCCGAGCAGGTTCCAGGCGACGCTGCCGGTCATCCACACCAGGGTGACGAAGAGCAGCCGGACGGTCTCCGGGCCGAGAAGGCTCGCCGGGCCGCTCATGCCGGGATGCCTCTGGCGCCGGCGGCGGTGCTGCCGGGACCGCTCACGCGGTGCGGCGCCCCCGCCGCCACAGGCCGGAGAGCCCCTCCGGCAGCGCCACCAGGGCGAGCACCAGCGCCCCGAACGCCACCGCGGGCTGGTAGCTGGCCGGCAGCAGGTAGAGGCTGGCGCTCTCCAGGAGGGCCAGCACCAGGGCGCCGGCGGCGACGCCGGCGAAGGATTCGAGGCCGCCCAGCACGATGACCACGAACGAGCGCAGCAGGAAACCGGCGCCGAAATCGGGGCTGAAGGAGTAGAGCATCGCCAGCAGCCCGCCGGCGGCGCCGGCCAGGGCGACGCCGGCGCCGAACGCCACCCGCGCCGTGGCGTCCACGCTGACGCCGGCGAGGCGCGCGGCGTCGCCGTTCTGCATCAGCGCCCGCACCGCGCGGCCGAACCAGGTGCGGTGCAGCACCAGCTCCAGCGCCGCGACCGCCGCCACGGCGGCGGCGAACACCGCCAGCCGCACGGTGGGCAGGGTGACCGGCCCGAGCTGCACCACGGCCAGGGTGCGCGGCGTGAGGATGGCGCGGTCGGCGCTCCCCCACACCAGGTAGGCGAGGTTCTGCAGCACCAGCCAGAGGCCGAAGAGCAGCAGCAGCGTCGGCAGCGCCGGGCGGTCGGAGCGCGGCAGCCGGCGCAGCAGCAGCAGGTGCACGGCCATCCCCGCGGCGAAGAAGACCGGCAGCGCCGCCGCCACGCCGAGCAGCGGATCGACGCCCCAGCGCTCATGCAGCTCGTAGACGAAGTAGGCGCCGAGCATCAGGAACCCGGCATGGGCCAGGTTCACGATCTTCATCACCCCGTAGATGATGGTCATGCCGATCGACATCGCGGCGTAGACGCCGGCCAGGAGCAGCGCCCCGAGCAGCAGGTTGAGCAGGTCGGCGGCGGTCATTCGCGGCGGGCCGCGCGCGGCGGCTCAGCGCGCCGGCAGCGGCGCGAGGACCGGGCCCGAGGCCGCGTCCGGCGGGAAGACGACGTCCACGCCGCCGCCCGGCTTGTTCTGCACGATCAGGAAGGGGCTCGTGACCTGGCCGTTGCTGCCGAAGCGCAGGACCTGTCCCGGCAGCAGCGAGTCCAGGAGCTCGACGGTGCGCAGCTGGTCGCGGATCGCCCGCCGGTCGAGGCTGCCGGCGCGCTCGATGGCCAGGGCCAGCGCGCGCACCGCGTCGTAGGCGGTGGCGGGGTAGAACGAGTCCGGCGGATGGCCGGTGAACGCCTGGTAATCGGCCACGAAGCGCTTGACCTGGGGATAGGGGAGCTTCGCCGACCACCAGATGCCGGCGAAGATGCCGTCGGTGGCCGCCCCGAGCGCGGTGCGGGCGTCGAGCTCCGGGCCGCGGGCGCCGTAGCTGATCATCTGGTGATGGAGGCCCGCCTGGACGTACTGGCGGTGCATGGTGACGTAGTCCTGGAGGTGAGCGTCGGCGAGGAAGACGTCGGCGTGCGCGTTCTTCACCTTCTGCAGCAATCCGGAGTAGTCCGCGCCGCCCAGCTCGAAGCGCTCGCTGAAGACGACGCTGAGCACGCCCGGATGGCCGTGGACCCAGCCGTCGATGCCGCGGCCGTAGTCGGTGCCGTGGTCGGAGTTCTCGAGCGCCAGCGCCAGGCGGAGCCCGCGGTGGAGCTTCCCCTGCGCCACCAGCCGGCCGAGGAACTCGGCGGTGGTGGCGCCCAGCAGGTGGGTGGGGCTGAGGGTGCCGAAGATCCACTCGTAGCCGCGGCCGAAGATGCTGGAGGCGGCGGCGCCGGTGGTGATCCAGGGCGTCTGGTAGCGGTCCGGCATCACCGACTGCGCCTCGCCCAGCGCCGTCGAGTAGCCGCCGACCGCGGCGGTCACGTGGTCCGCGGTCATGGCGCGCTCGAGCAGCCCGGACGACCGCGCCTGGTCCGAGCCGTCGTCGTAGAACACCTCGCGCAGCGGCAGCCTCCTGCCCAGCGCCCTGACCGGCACGCCGCCGGCGCGGTTGATCTGGCGGATGGCGAGCTCGATCCCCTCGCGCTGGTACTGCCCGGGCTTGGCCTCGCGGCCGGTGATGGGGAGGACGACGCCGATCGGGATGTCGCTCCCGGGGGCGCCCGCGGCCGGCGCGGCGGCGGCCGCCGCCATTCCGGCGGGGCCTGCGGGGCCGGCAAGGCCGGCGCTGAGGGCGGCCAGCCCCAGGGCAAGGAGGAGCGCCGGATTCCTCGGGACCCGGGAGACCCGGGCAACGCAGCGGCTGGCGGTGCTGTTGCTCATCGCGCGGCTCCCCGCACCTCCGCGGGTGCTCTCGGACGTTCGCGAGCGAAGCGGCCGGCAGCCTAGCACCGCCGCCGGGCGCGGGCAATCGCACGGCGGCGGGGCCGGCGCCGCCAGCCCGACGACTACTTCATTGGGCGGATCCTCGTCGCGCAACGGCTGGCATCGCCCAAACCGGGTGCCGTCGAGTACCTTGATCGGATGACGAAGGCGGCCGCCGGGGGCGGCCTACGCCGCCCGGCACGCTGCCGGCGGACGAAACCTCGCGGCGCCCTGCTGCGTAGGAGCGGTAGGCGGCCGCGGCACCTCCGCCGCGGCGCCGTCCGGTGGTGGGAACCATGAAAAGCCTGCTCGACGACCTGCGGTTCGGCGCCCGGCTGCTGTGGAAGGACCGGGGCTACACCCTCACCACCCTGCTCACCCTGACCGTCTGCATCGGCGCCAATGCGGCGATCTTCGCCGTCGTGCACTCGGTGCTGCTGCGGCCGCTCCCCTTCGCCGCGCCGGACCGCGTCGTGCTGACCTACAACAGCTATCCGCGGGCGAGCGTCGTCAAGGCCGGCAGCGGCGTCCCCGACTACTACGACCAGCTGCGCGAGGTGAGCGCCTTCGAGCAGATCGCCATGTACCAGGACCGCGGCATGACCCTGGGCGGCGAGGGCTCGGCCGAGCGGATCCAGATCTCCGTCGTCACGCCGTCGTTCTTCCCCCTGCTCGGCACCCGGCCGCTGCGCGGGCGCCTGTTCCGCGCCGAGGACGGCGTGCCCGGCGCCGAGCACAAGGCGATCCTGAGCTACGGCCTGTGGCAGCGGCTCTTCGCCGGCAACGACGCGGCGCTGGGCCGCGACCTGCGGCTGAGCGGCGTCCCCTACACCATCGTCGGCGTGCTCCAGCCGGATTTCCGCTTCCTCAACGCCGAGCCGCAGCTGTGGGTGCCGGCCGCCTTCACCGCCGCCGACCGGGCCGACGACAAACGCCACAACAACAACTGGAGCATGATCGGGCGGCTGCGGCCGGGCGCCTCGGTCGCGCTGGCGCAACAGCAGATCGACGCCCTCACCGCGCGCAACCTGGAACGGTTCCCGGCGCTCCGCCAGCCGCTCATCGACGTCGGCTTCCACACCGTCGCCGTGCCGCTGCAGGAGGACGTGGTGAGCGACATCCGGCCCATCCTCTACCTGCTCTGGGCGGGCGTGCTCTGCGTGCTGCTGATCGGCTGCTTGAACATCACCAACCTGGCGCTGGTCCGCGCCACCGGGCGCGGCAAGGAGCTCGCCACCCGCCACTCCCTGGGAGCCGGCCACCTCCGCATCGCGCGCCAGCTGCTGGTCGAGTCGCTGCTGCTGACCGCCGCCGGCGGCCTGGGCGGCGTGCTGCTCGGCGGCTGGCTGCTCGGCGGCCTCAAGCGCCTCGACATCTCCGAGCTGCCGCGCGGCGGCGAGATCCGGATGGACGCCGTGGTGGTGGCGGCGATGCTGGGGCTCGCCGTCGTGGTCGGCATCGTGGTCGGCATCGTGCCGGTCGTCCGCCTGCTGCGCCTCGACCTCAACGCGTTGCTGCGCGACGAGAGCCGCGGCGGCACCAGCGGCCAGGGCGCGCGGCGCGGGCGGCGCGCGCTGGTGACGGTGCAGTTCGCCTTCGCCTTCGTGCTGCTGGTCTGCGCCGGGCTGCTGGCGGCGAGCTTCCGGCGGGTCCTCGCCGTGCAGCCGGGCTTCGACACCCGGGGCGTGTTCAGCGCCCTGATCAACCTGCCGCGGACGAAGTACAAGGACGGGGACCTGGCGGGCTTCGGCGCGCGCACCCTGGAGGCGGTGCGGCGCCTGCCGGGGGTGGCCTCCGCCGGCCTCACCTCGGTGATCCCGTTTGGCGGCAGCTACAGCGACGGCGTCGTCTTCCCCGAGGGGTACGTCTTCACCAAGGGCGAGTCGGTGATCTCGCCGGACCTCATCGCGGTCAGCGACGGCTACCTGGAGACGATGCACACCCGCCTGCTGCGCGGCCGGCTGTTCAACGCCTCCGACGACGCCCAGGCGCCGCCGCGCGTCCTGGTCGACGCCCGGCTGGCGCAGAAGTTCTGGCCCAATCAGGACCCGATCGGCAAGCGGGTCTACCGGCCCGACGATTCCCAGCACCTCACGCCCGGCCCCAACACGAAAATGCTCACGGTGGTCGGCGTGGTCGAGAACGTCAAGTTCCGCGGTCTGGTCGAGGCCGACGCACGCTTCGGCGCCTGCTACTTCCCCTTCGCGCAGGCGCCCAGCCACGGCTTCGCGCTCGCCGCCCGCACCGCCGGCGAGCCGCGGGCGCTCACCGCCGCCATCCGTCGGGTGGTGGCCGGCCTCGATCCCGAGCTGCCGCTGTTCGACGTCCACACCATGGACGAGCGGACGCAGCAGACGCTGGTCAGCCGGCGCGTCCCCATGCTGCTCGCGCTCGGCTTCGCCGCGGTGGCCCTGTTCCTCGCCGCGGTCGGCGTCTACGGCGTGCTGGCCTACCAGGTGGCCCAGCGCACGCGCGAGATCGGCATCCGCATGGCGCTCGGCGCCACGGCGCGGGCCATCACCCGCCTGGTGATGGCGGAGAGCGGCCAGATGCTGGTGGCGGGGCTGTTCGTCGGCCTCGTGGGGACCATCGCCGCCGGCCGCGCGATGCGCAGCCTGCTCTACGCGATCGAGCCGATGAACGTGCCGGTGCTGCTGACCGTGACCGCGGTGCTGCTCGCCGTGGCGCTGGTCGCGGCGCTGGTGCCGGCGCGCCGCGCCCAGCAGATCGATCCGGCGGTGGCGCTGTCCGCCGACTGAAGACGCGGCGGCGGCCCGCCGCCCGGCGCCGCCCGGAATGGGAACGGCGGGCGTCCCCGCCCGCCGTGGCGGCGGGGCCGGTCGTGGCTCGGCATTTGCACCCCGGCCCAGGCTGGAGGACAGGGATATGTCCACAGCCAGACCGGGGCTCGTCATCTTCGCCGGCATGATCCTGCTGGCCACCGCCACGGCGGCGGACAATGCCGCCAAGAAGCTGCTCGTCGGCGACACCAAGGTGGACGTGCTGGCGAAGTACCAGGGCGAGGCGCTGCCGAGGCCGGACAGGATCCTGATCGTCGATTTCAAAGTCCCCCCCGACGCCGTCTCGCTCGACGACTCCGTGGCGGCCCGCCTGCACGGGCCGCGGCACCACAAGGCGGCGGAGCAGGGAAAGGCCCCCGACTCGCCGGAGGCGGTGGCCAAGCAGGTGCAGTCGAGCTTCTCGAAGAGCCTCGTGCACGAGCTGCAGCAGGCGTCCCTGCCGGTGGAGGCGGTCGCCGCGGACGCGGTGAACCCCGCGAGCTCCGCGAACCCCGCGAGCAGTCCGGCGAACCCGGCGAACCCGGCGAACGCCGCGAATCCGCCGGCGAGCGAGGCGAATGCCGGAAACCCCGCGAACGAAGCGAGCGCGGCGAACCCGCCGAGCCCGGCGAGCTCGGCGAATAGCGCGAACGGCGCGATTCCGGCGAACGCCGCGCAGGCAACGCCCGGCACCCTCGTGGTGCAGGGGGACTTCACCCTCGTCGATCAGGGCAACAAGACCAAGCGGCTCCTGATCGGCTTCGGCAAGGGCGCGAGCGACGTGCAGGCGCACGTGACCGTGTCGCGGTTGACGGCGAACCAGCCGCTGGTGCTGCTCGAGTTCAAGGTGCAATCGAAGAGCGGCAAGAAGCCCGGCGCCGCCGCGACGGTGGGCGCAGGTGCCGCGACCCTGGGCACGGTGAGCGCGGGCTCGGCGGCGGCCGGCATGGCGACGGGCGGCGTGTTGGACCGGTCGGCCTCGGTGCAGGCCGACGCCGCGCGCATGGCCAAGAGCGTGGCGAAGCAGATCGTCGATCTGATGAACAACCAGCAGACCTGGAGCGCCGCGCCTTCGCCGGCGCCGCCTGCCGCCTCCCCACCGCCTCCAGGCCCCAAGTGAGGTTCAGGTTCTGGCCGGGCACGCCGGCGCGCCGGCGGCTTCAGCGCGGCGGGCTGGACGCCGCTGCTGCGGCCGGCCGCCGGTGAGCGTGGTCATTGCCTGGATTGCGGCGGGCGCGCCGGGCTCTTCGCGGCGGCGCCGGCCTTCTGCCGGTTCTGGATGAGCCAGCGCAGCATCTTGTTCTGGTTCACCCCGGCGACCACGTCGCTCAGGCCGTTGTAGACGCTGGGATCGGCGACCAGCTTGCCCAGGGTGCCCTGGCCGTGAGCGACCTTGCCGGTGACCACGGCGAGGTTGTCGAGGGTGCTGCGCAGCTTGCCGGAGACCTCGCGGCCGTACTCCTGATCGCTCACCAGGCGCTGCACCAGGCCGCCGTCCTCCCGGTTGAGGTTGCCGGTGAAGCCCTTGAGGTCGCGCAGGATCTCCTTGACCTGACCCATCACGTCGCCGCCCGAGGCGAGCAGCGCGTCGAAGTTGAACGGCCTGGCCGCGGCGATCTCGCCATGCTCGGGGATCTCCGGGTACCGCCAGGAGCCCAGGGTGAGGGCCACGTACTTGTCGCCCAGGAGGCCCTGGGTCTTGATCTCCGCCCGGGTGGCCGGCAGCGCCGCCGCCGCCGGCGGCAGCGCCACGGCCGGCGCTGCGGGCGCTGCCGGCGCACGAAGGCGCTTGGCGTACTGGCGCTCGATCTCGATCCAGACGTCGATCTCGTCGTGGCCGGGTTCGCGCGGCAGCACCACCCTCGCAACCTTGCCCACGTTGACGCCGTTGAGCTCGACCACGCCGCCGGGCGCGAGCCCGTCGGCGTCGGCGAAGCGGACGAAGTAGAGGTTCTTGCGCACGAAGAGCTTTTCCTGGGTGCCGAGCAGCAGCAGCCCGGCGGCCAGCACCGCCACCGCGGACAGCACCAGCATGCCGACCTTGACCTCACGTTCGCGCGGCATTTGCGTCCTCCTCGCGCGCGGCGAGGAAATTCGCCAGCCCTGGGTTCTCGCCGCGCTCGGCCGCCGCCCAGTCGCCGAGGAAGGCAAAGCGGCCCTGGTCCAGGAATGCCAGCCGGTCGCCGACCCGGCGGGCCAGCGTCAGGTCGTGGGTGACCACGATGGAGCCCACCCCCAGCTCCTCTTCGACATTGCGGATCAGGCTGCCGATCGACGCCGCGGTGACCGGGTCGAGGCCGCTGCTGGGCTCGTCGTAGAGCATCAGGTCGGGGTCCAGGGCGAGCGAGCGGGCGAGCGCGGCGCGCTTGCGCATGCCGCCGGAGAGATCGGCCGGGAAGCGGTCGCCGGCCTCTTCGAGGCCCACCCAGCGCAGCTTCTCCTCCACCTTGGCGGCGCGCTCGGCCGGGGCGAGGGCGGTGTGCTTGCGCAGCGGAAAGGCGACGTTCTCGGCAATGCTCATCGAATCGAACAGCGCGCCGTTCTGGAACAGCATGCCGATGCGCCGGCGCGGCGCGAACAGCTCCCGCTCCTCCAGCGCGGTGAGCTCGTCGCCGTCGAAGCACACGCTGCCGCCGTCCGGCCGCTCGAGGCCGTTGAGCTGGCGCAGCAGGACGCTCTTGCCCGAGCCCGACCGGCCGAGGATCACCAGGCACTCGCCGCGCGCCAGGTCGAACCCGAGGTCGCTGAGCACCCGCCGGCCGCCGTAGGTCTTGGTCAGCCGGCGCACGGCGAGCAGGGCCGGCTGGGGATGGGCTGGCTGTTCCATCGCCGGCCGCTCACAGCAGGAGGAACAGCTTGGTGATGAAGTAGTCGGAGACCAGCACCATGATGGCGGCGGTCACCACCGTGTTGGTCGTGGCGCGGCCCACGCCGTCGGCGCCGCCGCTCGCGCTCAGGCCGTTGCGGCAGGCGAGGATGGCGATGAAGTAGGCGAAGAAGAACGCCTTGCCGATGCCGCTCAACACGTCGCCGATGTTGAGATTGGTCAGGATGTTGTGGTTGTAGGTGGCGGCGGTGAGCTTGAGCTGGAAGACCGCCACCAGGAGGCCGCCGGTCATCCCCATCGCGTCGCCCAGCACGGTGAGCACCGGCAG
>JASLEW010000711.1 GCA_030150965.1 Thermoanaerobaculia bacterium
GCCGGCCACGCCCTGCCGGCGCTGCGCGCCGTCCGGGCCGACCCGGCCGCGCTGCTCAAGAGCGCCGGCGGCGTGGCCGGCGCCACCGCCTCCGCGCGGCCGCTGCGCGGCCTCCTCGCCGTCGAGCTCGCCGCCTCGACCGCGGTGCTGGTGGCGATGGGCCTGCTCCTCCAGACCTTCAGGACTTCCTCAAGGCTCGACGTCGGCCGCCAGCCGGACGGCGTGCTGACCGCCCAGCTCATGCTCCCCGCCCGCGGCTATGCCACGGCGGCGGCGCGGCTGGCGTTCACCGCCGCCCTGGAGCGGCAGCTGGGCGGCGCCCTGCGCGGCGGCAGCATCGCCTTCGCCTCCGCCGCGGCCGGCAACGCCGCCCCCAGCGCCGAGTTCGCCGTCCAGGGGCAGCCGCAGCCCGGCCGCGGCGCGGCGAGCGGCGCCGCCATCCTCGCGGTCTCGCCGGGCTACCTCGACACGCTGGGCGAGGGGGTCAGCGCCGGCCGCGGCTTCTCCGCCGGCGACACCGCGGCCTCCCTGCCCGTGGCGCTGGTCAACCGCGCCTTCGCCAGGGCCCATCTGGGCGGCGCCCGGGCGCTCGGCCGCCAGCTCCGCCTGCGGCTGCGCGGCAGCTGGGGCCGCTGGCGCACGGTCGTCGGCATCACGCCCGATTTCGTCGCCGCCGGCGACGGCCGGGAGGCGGCGCAGCAGGTCTTCGTGCCGCTCGCGCAGTCGCCGCCCGCCTGGCTGACGGTGCTGCTGCGGCGCGGCGGCGGCGCGGGCGGCGCCGGCGCCCTGGCCCACGACCTGGTGCGGGCCGTCGGCCGCCTCGACCCGGAGGTGCCGGTGTTCTGGGTGCGCACGCTCGCCGAGCGGCGCGACGACCTGATCGGCGAGGCGCGCAGCCTGGCCGAGACGTTCTCGACGTTCGGCGCCGCCGCCTTCGGCGCCGCGCTCCTGGGCGCCTTCGGCGCCGCCGCCATGACCCTGCTGCAGCGCCGGCGCGAGGCCGGCATCCGCTTCGCCCTCGGCGCCGGGCGCGGCGGCGTGGCGGCGCTGCTGCTGCGCGGCCTGGCCGTCGAGGCCGCGGCCGGCCTGGTGCTGGGCACCGCCCTCGCCCTCTACGCCTGGCCGGTGTTCGCCCACCTCGTGCCGGGGGCTGCGGCGCTGCGGCCCGGGCTGGTTGCCGCGGTGCTCGGCGCCGAGGCGGCCGGGGTGGCCGCCGTGTGCGCGGTCCCGACGCTGCGCATCGCCCTGGCCCGGCCGTTCGAGGTCCTCAAGGCGGGCTGAGGTGCCGGGCCGCCGGACAGCCGCCCGCCGCGCGCCGGGAGGGGCGCGCGGACAGCCGCCCGGAGCGGCCGACGGAGTCGATCTCACGCGCCTGCTCTCCGGCCGGTTCGCTCTCAGGCTGTACCACCTGCTCGTCCTCGTTCGACTCTGACTCCGGCTGAAGGCGCAGACCCGCGTTGAGCCAGTAGACGTGCATCGGGTAGTCCTCACTGACGGCAGGACCGGTCCCTCCCAAGGCGTGCCCCCACCACCAACGGACTCTTGGGGCTACCGGCGGCCCGCGCCCGTAGACAAAGCATAAATGCACTGTGCTAAACTAATACAAAAGGAGGCGTCCATGAAAAAGCTTGGCAGCAAAAATGATCGATTGCACCTGAATCGCGAGACCATCAATTCCCTGACCAGCTGGGAGATTCAAGCTGCTATCGGGGGGCTCGTGACCGTCACTCAGGGTTCCCACTGTACCTGCACCACCGGCCCCATTACCTAGCAGGCGTAGATCGATAGCGGAAGGAGCTGCGTGAGCCGCCAGGCTCACGCAGCCAAGTTCGTACTCTTCTCAACAAACTAGGACACTACCCAGCCAACCCGGTCGTTGCGGTTTCCAGTGGTCGCAAGTTCGAGCTTCTGGGCCAAATCGTAACGGGGGAGCCGTGTGCCACACTGGAGGCCCATGCTCGGGCGCCAGCTCAAAGCACCGGCCTTGGAGCACTGCGACGCGCCGCTGCTCGTGCGGGGGCCCGGCGGCCGGCGTGCCGCGGACCTCCTCGCCGGCGCCGTGCGCTGGCTGCTGGCGGCGCGGCGGCCGGCCGGCGAGGGCTCGGCCTTCAGCCATTTCGCCCCTCCCGCCCCGCAGGTGCCGGCGCAATCGGCCTGGTGCTACGGCGACCCGGGGATCGCCCTGGCGCTGCCCCAACGCAGGTGCGGCCCTGTTCCAGGTAGAGGACGGCAAGCTGAAGCCGGGGGAGCCAGGGCTCCCTGCTCTCCAGCCGCTCCGCAGGTGCCAAGAGCCTGCCGCCGCGCCCGCCGACGCGCTCAAGGCCGCTCCCGACCCGTACACCCGTCAGATCAATCCCGCGCCCTTACTGCGGCGCGTGCCGCGACTCCACCTGCTCCAGCCGTTTTGCCAGACCGTCGAGCTGCGTGGCCTGCGCTGTCAGCTGACGCCGCTGCTGCTCGATCTGCGCCGCCTGCACCGCGATTTGCCGCTGCTGCTCGGTTAGCTGGGCCGTCTGCTCGGTGATCGTGAGGTGCTGCTTCTGCACCTCGTTGAGGAGCATGGCGTTGACCATGGCGTAGCGCACGCTGAGCGGCCGGCCATCGGCGTCGTACTGGACCAGGTCCGGGTAAACTTTGGCCACCTCCTCGGCGATCAGGCCGTACTGCAGGAGGTGCGAGCCGTCGTCGAACTGGGCCTTGTAGTGAAAGGTGACCGGGCGAAGGCGCAGGAGGCTGTCGCTTGCATCGCCCATGGTTTCGACGTCCTCCTTGAAGCGGAGCGAGGACAGCGTGGTGCCGAGCTGGCCCGAGCTGTTGACGAACACCTCGGTCCCGCTGGAGCTCGTGCTGCCGTAGATCCCCGCGATGTACGCGGAGCTCTGCCCACCGTTGGCTATGCCGATGCGGATCGTGTTGCTCTCGCCGTTCTGGCCAGGGTTGCCGATCAAGATGTTGCTACTCTCCGCACCGCTATAGTCCTGGCCGGCATCGTCACCGATGACGATGTTGAAGGTGCCGGTCCTGAGATTGGTGAGCGCACCGTTGCCGACGGCGATGTTGTTGGTCCCCGTGGTGTTAAGGGGCAATGCCCCGGCACCGAGCGCCACGTTGCTGTAGCCGGTGGTATTAGCCGACATGGCCTCGGCACCGACGGCGGTGTTGAAGTTTCCCGAAGTGAGGGCATTGAGCGACCGCGCGCCGAAGACCGTGTTCCAGATGCCCGTCGCCACGCCCGGGTTGCCGGAGAGGAATCCCAGGAAGAGGTTCTCGCTGCCCGGAGATTGAACCGGGCTACCGCTGCTGTAGTAGCCGGCGACGTCGCCCAGCACATGCGTCCCGACGTTCGACACCAGCGTAATGTCGCCGCCCTGCTCGTCCTGACGCACGGGCAGCACCGCGCCGTTGGCGAGGACCACCTCCGCAGCCGTGAAGTTGAGCACCGACGCATTCGGCTTGCTCTGATCGGATGGCCATGCCTGGAGGACACCCGTGCCCGAGGGCGTCACGACCGCCAGATTGATCACCACCGCCTGGACTTGGGGTGACTCGGCCCCCACGAATCCCGGGATGGGGCACCCGGCGGGATTGCCGCCCTGGCTGCTCAGGCTGCCGGGCGCCGATACACCGACGACGTTGAACTGGCGGTTCACGTTGGCCACCAGCGCGCCGCCGGCCACGCGCGTATCGAACAGCCGGCAGGGCTGGATGCTGGTGTAGATCAGGTTCGGAGCCAGCACCTGGCCGTTCGCGGCCGAGCCGGCCGCAGCCGCGCCAAGAGCTGTGAGCACGAGCACCAGGGCGAGCGGCAGATTGCAGGAGAGCGGCAGGCTGGTGCTGAGCGGAAGATTGCGGGAGACGAAGCGGTCGTGCCTGGGCATATCCATCCTCCGGGAGCGTCGGGTTGCGGGTCGGAGCAGATCGACCGAGACCGCGCTCCGTTGTCCACCAGGTTGTTGGCACCATGCCTTCTGCTGCTGCGCGCGCCCGTGCGCCAGGCGGCATGGGTTGCGTGGCCTGCCAAACAATGAGACACCGAGCTGCTTGAAGAGTGTGAGGGCGCCGCTTATCCTCTTCGCCTCGGCATTTGCACGCTGGGGAGATCGCAGCTCGCTGTGGGTTCTCAGCTGTCATCGGCAGGCCAACATCAGATGGCACATAGCGTCCTCAGCTTTGCGTGTCGCGGCAGAGACCGCCGGACTCGCGTAGTACGGCGATCAGGCGCGTGGCCTGCTCGATCGTCGCCATCTCCAGGGCCTGACAAATCCTTGCAGACGGCGCCGCCATCCTTCCTCGCCTGGCACAAGCTCCGCGACGCGGATCGCCAGTGCCGCAAGGTTGGAGGCAACCGCCGCATCGTCGGCCGGCCGCGCGCCGGCTCTGCTCGACCAGTGGGCCAATTCTCACTGCCGCGGCCGTTTCGCACCCTCTGTCGTGAGCGGTGCGGGCATCCCGGCCGGCCGCGAGCCCTGAGCGAAAGGAGTCTCTCCATGCGAAAGCCGCATCCTCTCCCGCTTCTGGCAGTGGCAGCTTTGACGGTGCTCACGGCCTTCCCCGCCCTCAGCATGGCGGCGACCGGCGCAGCGGGCGCCACGGGCGGACTCAGCGCGCCCGCAGACAACAACATCATGGCACAGCTTCGTTCTTTGCTTAGCATCTACTTGCCTAGACTTGGTCGCGTAGCTTCCCCTACAGGCGCGTTCAACGGGGAACATGGAGCCGGTCAATCGGCGCGGCGACCGGCCCGGCCCGCGGTCGGCTGCGAGCCCGACCCGAATGGGAGCGCGCGATGTGGATCGCAGGTCATCATTCTGCCGCCGCAGCATGGCGTCCAACCCTGAGAGAGGGACGTCTCCGCCTGGCAACCGGCCGGAGCCTGCCCGGTGGAGGGGCTCCGGCCCTGCCGCGCTGATCGCGCCGCAGTCGCAGGCCCTCTTCGCCGCAGCGCGTGCTGCGTCAGCGCCAGCACCTGGATGAGGGCCAGCACGTCGGACAGGCGCCTGGGAATCGCCCTACACGTCGCGGCAGGGACTGCGGGCCTCGTGCACAGCCGCGATCAGCCGGGTGACCTGGTCGATGGTCGCCGCCTCCAGGGCCGCGGCCTCGCAGAACAGCCGCAGAGCGGCGACCAGCTCGCGGCGGATGCCTTCGGCGTTGAAGACCCAGGCCATCGCCGCCGCCAGCTCCCGCACCTCGCGGGTGCGGCCCTGCTCCAGGTAGAGGACGGCCAGCTCCAGGGTGACCAGGGCGGTCTCCGCTGCATTGCGCCGGATGACGAACTCGGACCGTACCTGCTCGAAGGCGGCGAGCGCAGCGTCCGAGCGGCCTTGTGCCTTGGCGATTCGCCCCGAGAGCCACATCACCCTGAGCTGGTCGAGGTCGTTGGCAAGTGCCGCCGCCTGTTGGTGAAGGCCGGGCAGGGCCACCGCGGCCTCGTCGAGACGGCCGAGCTGAAAGAGATTGAGCGTGAGGTGGAAGGCCAGCATCCAGCGCTCGCGCGGCTCGGCACGGTGCTCGACCAGGGGAGCAGCCTCCCGCAACGCGGCAAGTGAACCGCTGACGTCACCGAGCTGCTCCAGCGCGAAGACTCGGTTGAGCAAGAGGTGTGCCCCCGCCTCCGGCGGTGCCATCGACTGCGCACGGTCGAGCAGCCGCAGCGCGGCAGAGTACCGGCCCTGCTCACGGCGCAAGGACGCTTCCATGTCGAGCAGGCGCCACTCGGGCAAGAGGCCCGCGGGGTCACCCGTGGCGCCCTTCGCCCACAGATCCCATGCCTTCGCAAAGGTCCGCTCCGCTTCCCGGACCTTGCCGGCAACTCGCCAGGCATTCGCGCGGTAGGCGGTGACGAAGCCGCGCAGGCGAAGGCGCCACCTTTCGTCGCCCGGCGTCAGCTCCGCAACCCGGACAGCGAGAGCCGCCAGATCGGCGGCCACGGCGGCATCATCCGCGGCGGCCCGCCGACTCTGCTCGGCCAGCTCTTCAGCCAGCGCCCACGAACGGAACTCCTCGAGCTGCTCGACCAGCCAGCGCCGCTCGGCGGAGGAGCATGGCTCAAGCTGAGCCCAGAGGTCGAGCGCCTCGGTGCGGTCGAGCGACGATGGATTCTGTGCCGCGTTCGGCAACTCAGCGGCATTGGAGGGGAGGTCAGCCACCAGGAATCCGAGAGCAGCCTCGGTCGCCGCGGCCATGCCGGCGGCCAAGCGTGCCCTCGGCCCCGCCTCGTCGCCCTCGGCCTGGTCCACCGCTGGCGTGGCAGGCGCGCCGGCTGCTGCTGAAGCGGCCATCCCGGGGGTTCTCGGCCCCCCCTCCGCCGGCAGCGCGTCGCCAACCTTGGTCCTCCGTGCCACCCGCAGGACCGGCACCAACACCGCGTCGACCATCCACATCGGAAATCCGGCCGCCGCCACCAGGCGTTCCAGCGTCGGAGCGGGAGGCATCAGCAAGCCGCGCTCGTAGCGGCTGATCGTGCTGTCGTCGAGGCCGGCCGCAGCCCCCAGCTCCAGCTGATCCCAGCCGCGCAGCACGCGGATGAGTTGGACCAGGAGTTTCAGGTCTTCCGGGCTGGTCGCAGTCATCTTCCCTTCATCCCTCCTTTGGGCGCAGACTGGACGGCGTATTGGCACAATTTCTCACTGCCGCGGCTGTTCCGCACCATCTGTCTTGGGTGGTGGCGCCATCTTGGCCGGCCGCGTGCCGAGCGAAAGGAGCTTCTTCATGCGCAAGCCGCATCCTCTTCCTGTACTGGCAGTTACAGTGTCGATCCTGCTCGCCAGCCTCCCCGCGCCGAGCTTTGCGGCAACGGCCAGAGGCTTCGCTGCAGAGGCTGGGCCCGGCGTCGCGCCCGGCAGCAGCCTGATGGCGCAGCTCCGCACGTGGTTAAGCATATTGTGGCCCGGAGCCGAGCCGAGCAACGGGTCTCGGAAGGCGCTGAAGAACGCCTCTCAGCAGGGCCGGCGTCCCGTACGGCCCGAGCTCGGTTGCGGGCCTGACCCCAACGGAGGAGCTCAATGCGGCTCCCAGGTCATCATCACGCCGCCACAGCACGGAACCCAGCCCTGACCGCGGTGGAGCTCCCTCAGAGCCGGCGAGCCGGCGCCCAGCTGCGGGGCTCCGGCTCGTGACGGCCGAGCGTGCCGTCATGGCCGCGACCTCTGAGGCCCCGCCAGACTCTCGCGCAGGACCTCCAGTACGCGGCGAGCCTCGTCCAGCGTTGCAAGGTCGCGCTGGGCGGCCGCGCAGAACAGCTGGAGCGAGGCCAGAGCCTCGCATGCAATCCCCTCGCTGGTGAACACCCAGGCCATGCTCTCCGCGAGCTTCCGCACCTCCGCCGTCCGACCTTCGCCCAGGTAAAGGACGGCCAGCTCGAGCGAGACCAGAGCCGTCTCGGAGGCGTTTCGCCGCCGCAAGAAATCATCCCGCACCTGCTCCAGGGTGGCGATCGCCTCCGCCGTGCGCCCCAGCCCGTCGGCGACCCGGCCGCTCAGCCAGAGCACCCGCAGCAGATCCAGCTGGTTGGACAGGGCGACGGACTGCTCGCGCAAGCCGGGCAGCGCCGCCGCAGCCTCCTCGAAGCGCCCGCAGTGGCACAGGTTCCGCGTCAGGTGGAAGGCGAGGATCCAGCGCTGCCGCCGGTCGCCGCCGCGCTCGACGAGCGGCGCCGCGTGCTGCAGCTCGGCGAGCGCTGCCGGGATGTCACCCAGCAGCTCCAGAGTCCAGGCGCGATTGAGCAGGATGCGCCCCGCCGCCTCGGGCGGCGCGCTGGCGAGAGCGCGGTCGAGAAGCTCCAGGGTGGCCGCGAACTGCCGCTGCTCGCGCCGCAGCGACGCTTCGAGGTCGAACAGCCGCCACTCCGCGAGCAGCTCCGCGCCCCCGGTGCCGGCGCCCTCGCGCCACAGGACCCAGGCGGCGTGCATCTCGGTGTCGGCCTCGCGCACCCTGCCACCGACGCGCAGGGCGTTGGCGAGGAACGCCGTGGCGTAGCCCCGCAGCCGCCGGCGCCAGGGGTCGCTGCCTTCGCAGCGCTCGGCCACCCGGACCGCCAGGCGCGCCAGCTCCAGCGCCCGGGGCGCGCTGTCGGCGGCGCTGCGGGCGCTCTCGTCGCACAGGCGCTCGGCGAGGGCCCAGCTCTTGAAGCGGCGGGAGCGGCTGGCGACCAGCCAGCGCTTGGGATCCGGCAGGCGTTCGAGCTCCTGCCAGAGGCGGCCGGCGGCGGCACGCGCCGCCGCCACCGCGAGGCTCCGCAGCTCGTCGGCCATCTGCGGCTCGGCGAGGTGCGCGGTCATCAGGCCGAGCCGGGCGGCGGCGCGCCGCACCCGCGCCCGCTGCGCCGCCGACAGGTCGCCCGGCGAGGCCGGCGGCGGCGCGGGC
>JASLEW010000510.1 GCA_030150965.1 Thermoanaerobaculia bacterium
GGCGGCGGCCCGCCGCCGGGAGCGCCCGCCGCCCGCTCGATCTCGCGCGCCAGGCCCGCCACCGTCGGCCGCTCGAAGACCGCGCGCAGCGGCACCTCGACCGCGAACGCCGCGCGCACGCGCGACAGCAGCCGCGTGGCCAGCAGCGAATGGCCGCCGAGGGCGAAGAAGTTGGCGTCGGGCCCCACCTCCTCGGCCGCCAGCAGCTCGGCAAAGAGGCCGCCCAGCAGCTCCTCGACCGGGCTGCCGGGCTGCTCCCGCCCTCGCCGCCAGCTCCCGGACGCCGGCGTGCCGGCCGCCGCGCCGGCGCCGCGGGCGAGCGGCCCCGCGGCCTCCAGCCAGGCGCGGTCCAGCTTGCCGTTGGCGGTAAGCGGCAGCGCCGCCAGCAGCTGCACCTGGACCGGCACCATGTAGTCGGGAAGCCGCGCCTGCAGGGCCTGGCGCAGCGCCGCGCCGGCGGGCGCGGCTCCCGGCCCGGGCACCACGTAGGCCACCAGGCCGTCGCCGCCGGGGAGGTCGCGGCGCAGCACCACCGCCGCCTCCGCCACCCCCGGCAGGCCGGCCAGCGCCTGCTCGATCTCCCCCAGCTCGATGCGGAAGCCCCGCACCTTCACCTGGCGATCGATGCGGCCCAGGTATTCGAGGTCGCCGTCCGGACGGTGGCGCGCCAGGTCCCCCGAGCGGTAGAGGCGCGCGCCGAAGGCGCCGGCGAACGGGTCGGGGACGAAGCGCGCAGCGGTCAGGTCGGGGCGCCCCGGGTATCCCTGCGCCACCCCGGCGCCGCCGACGACGAGCTCGCCCGCGGCGCCGAGCGGCACCGGCCCGCCGCCGCTGTCGAGGAGATAGACGGCAAGGTCGGCCAGCGGCCGGCCGATCCGGCTGCCCGCGCTGCCTGCACTGCCCGGCGCGATGTCGCCGCGGCCCAGGCGCCGCCAGGTGACGTGCACCGTCGTCTCGGTGATGCCGTACATGTTGACCAGGCGCGGGCGCTCCTCGCCGTAGCGTTCCAGCCAGGGCGCCAGCAGCCGCGGCTCCAGCGCCTCGCCGCCGAAGATCACCAGGCGCAGGGCCGCAAGCCGCCCCTTTCCGGTCCGCTCCTCGCCGTGCTCCCGATGCTCTCCGTGCTCTCCGCCCGCGGCCGTCTCCGCCGCCGCCAGCTGGCCGAAGGCCGAGGGCGTCTGGTTGAGCACCGTCACCCCTTCGCGCAGCAGCAGGCGGCGGAACGCCTCGGGCGTCCGGCTCACCTCCCAGGGGACCACCACCAGCCGGCCGCCGGCGGCCAGCGCCCCCCACAGCTCCCACACCGAGAAGTCGAAGGCGTAGGAGTGGAAGAGCGTCCACACGTCGGCGGCGGCGAAGCCGACCTCCGCGGCGGTGGCGGCGAGCAGCCGCAGCACGTTGCCGTGCGTCACCCCCACACCCTTCGGGCGCCCGGTCGAGCCGGAGGTGTAGAGCAGGTAGGCGAGGTCGTCCGGTCCCGGGGAAGCCTCGGCGCCCCCCTCGTCCCGGCTCGTCACCGCTTCCCCTGCCTGCCGGCGGCGCGGCGCTGCTCCGTCCCGCGCGTCCGGCGCGTGGCCGCCGATGGCCCCGCGGCCCGCCTCGCCGGCCGCCCCGAGGCCGCGCGCCTCCTCGGCCCCGCCCCGCACGTCCACGCACCGGACCGCCGCGGGCAGCGCCAGGCGCGCCGCGGGCGCCCCGTCCGTCACCACCCTCCGCGCACCGCTGTCGGCCAGGATGAAGGCCAGCCGCTCCGCCGGGTGGGCCGGATCGAGCGGCACGTAGGCGGCGCCGGCGGCGAGCGCGCCGAGGATCGCCACCACCATCTCCGGCGAGCGGCCGAGCAGCAGACCCACCCGCTCGCCCGGCACCGCCCCCGCCCGGCGCAGACGGTGCGCCAGCCGGCGGCTCCGCGCCGCCAGCTCGGCATAGGAGAGATGCGCCCCGTCCGCCACCACCGCGACCGCCTCCGGCCGCGTGTCTGCCGCCGCCGCAAAGAGCGCCGCGAGGCTGCCGGCGGGCGCCGGCACCGCGGGGCCGCCGTTCCACTCGCGCAGCAGCTGCTGCCGCTCGGCCGGGGACAGGAGATCCAGGTCGCCGATGCGGTCCTCCGGCGCCTGCACCGCGGCTCCCAGCAGCCGCGCGAAGCCGGCCAGGAACCGCTCGGCGGTCGCGGCATCGAACAGGTCGGTGGCGTAGCTCAGCGCCGCCGCGAGCCCGCCCCCCGCGCCCTCCTCCACGACCAGCGTGAGATCGAACTTCGCCGTGGCCTCGGGCAGCGCCGCCGGCGCCAGGCGCAGCCCCGGCAGCTCGATGTCCGCCGCCGCGTCCTGCAGCACCAGCATCACCTGGAACAGGGGAGCATGGGCCAGGCTGCGCTCCGGCGCGAGCTCCTCGACCAGCTTCTCGAACGGCAGGTCCTGGTGCGCATAGGCGTCGAGCGCCTCGCGCCGCACCCGTCCCAGGAGCTCGCTGAAACGCGGCGCGCCCGCCAGGTCGGGGCGCAGCACCAGGGTGTTGACGAAGAACCCGATCAGCCCCTCGGTCTCCAGGCGGCGGCGGCCGGCCACCGGCGTGCCCACCGTCAGGTCCACCTGTCCGGTGGAGCGCGACAGCACGACGGCGAGGGCCGACACCAGGGTCATGAAGAGCGTCACGCCCTCCCGCCGCGAGAGCGCGGCGAGCGCCGCCGCCACGCCCGGCGGCAGGGGCAGCCGGCGGACCCCGCCGCGGAAGCTCTGCACCGCCGGGCGCGGCCGGTCGGTCGGGAGGGCGAGCACCGGCGGCGCGCCGGCGAGCCGGCCGCGCCAGTGGCGGATCTCTCGCTCCAGCACCGCGCCGGCGAGCCAGCGCCGCTGCCAGGCGGCGAAGTCCGCGTACTGCACCGGCAGCTCGGGCAGCGGCGAGGGCCGCCCGGCGGCAAACGCCGCGTAGAGCTCTCTGACCTCCCGCACCAGGACGCCGATCGACCAGGCGTCGCTGACGATGTGGTGGAGGGCCAGCAGCAGCACGTGCTCCGCCGCGGCGAGGCGCAGGACCCGCACGCGCAGCAGCGGCCCGCGCGCCAGCTCGAACGGCCGCCCCGCCTCCTCCTGCATCCAGGCCGCCGCCGCCAGCCGCCGCCGGCCCTCGGCGAGCGCCGAGAGGTCCACCAGCGGCACCGGCACGCCGCCCGGCGGCAGGATCACCTGGCACACGCCGCCGCCGCCGTCCCCGTCGCCACCGATGCCGGCGGTGCCGGGGGTCGGGCGGAACACCGTGCGCAGCACCTCGTGGCGCCGCACCACCTCGCCCAGCACCCGCGACAGCAGGGCGGCCGAGAGGCCGCCGCTCACCGCCAGCGCGGCCTGCACGTTGTAGAGCGATCCGCCCTGCAGCTGGTCGATGAACCACAGGCGCTGCTGGGCGAAGGAGAGCGGCAGGGCGGCCGTGCGGTCGGCGCGGCCGATCGGCGGCGGCGGCGCGGCCCCGCCGCCGGCGCCCGCCGCGGCTTCCAGCGCCTTCGTCCTCTCGATCTCCCGCGCCAGGGCGGCCACCGTCGGGTGGGCGAAGATCGCCCGCATCGGCAGCTCGACCTGGAACGCCTCCCGCATCCGCGACAGCAGCCGCATGGCGAGCAGCGACTGGCCACCCAGGGCGAAGAAATCGGCCTCCGCTCCCACCCGCGCGACTCCCAGCACCTGGGCGAAGAGGCCGCTCAACACCTCCTCGGCCGGCGTGCGCGGCCGGCGCCACGCCGCCGGCGCCGGTTTGCCATGCCCCGCCCCCCGGCGCGCCGCAGCGCCGGGAACGCTGGGGATGGCCGGCCTCGACAGCTCGGCCACGGTCCCCAGCGGGCCGGCCGGTCCCGCGAGCAGCTTCGCCATGCCGGCGAGCAGCGAGCGCAGCTGGCCGAGCAGGCGGCGCGCCGCGGCGGGCGCGATGCGCGCGCGCTCGAAGCTCAGCCGCAGCGCCAGCCGCTCGCCCTC
>JASLEW010000752.1 GCA_030150965.1 Thermoanaerobaculia bacterium
GGGGGAGCGGCCGGGGCGGGTGCGCCGGCCGCAGCGAGAGCGGCGCCAGGAGCGCGGACGCCGGCGGCGCCGGGAGAGCGGCCATCTCCGGCCACCCCGGCGCCCTCGGCCGCCGCCGCCGCGGCAGGTAGCGCGGCCATCCCCGCCATCCCGGCCCGCGGGGCCATCCCGGCCGGCGGAGCCCTTGGGGCCGGGGCCGGCCATGCCCGCGGCGGAGCGGCGGTGGCCGAGCCTGCGGGTGCGGCGCGGTCCGCCGCCACCGGAGCGGCCGTGGGCGTCGGCGAGGAGACCGGCGGCGGCGCGGCGCCCAACCGCCGCCTCGCCACCCTGGGCCTGGTGGCGCTGATCGTGGCCTCGCTCGGCATCGCCTCCTATCGCGGGCTGGGCTGGTACCGGGCCAAGGCGGCGGCGGAGCACGGGGTCGGGGTGCCGAGCGCCGAGGTGACGCCGCGGCGGTCGGTCGCGGTGCTCGGCTTCCGCGACCTCTCCGGCGGCTCCGGCTCGAGCTGGCTGTCGCCGGCGCTCGCCGAGATGCTGAGCACCGAGCTCGGAGCCGGCGGCGGGCTGCGCGTCATCGGCGGCGAGGAGGTGGCGCGGGTCAGGATGGAGCTGAAGCTCGGCCAGCCCGACAGCCTGGCGCGCGACACCCTGGCGCGGCTGCGCACCCTGCTCGGCACCGACGCGGTGGTGCTCGGCTCCTACCTGGTGGCCGGCGGCGGCGATGCCGGTGGCGGCCCGGGCGGTGGCGGCGGGACGGATCGCGGCAGCGGCGGCGGCGGCAGCCCTGGCGCCAGCGGCGGCGGCGCCCCTGGAGGCAGCGGCGCTGGTGCCGCCGGCCTCGCCGGTCCGGACCGCGGCGGCCGTCAGATCCGCCTCGACCTGCGGCTCCAGGACGCGCTCACCGGCGAGACCACCGCCCTCACCGAGACCGGCACCGAGGCGGGCCTCTTTCAGCTGGTGACCCGGGCCGGCGCCAGCCTGCGGCGCGAGCTGCGCGCCGCCCCCTCCCCGTCCGGTAACTCCGGCGCCGGTCATCCCGCGCTCGCCGCCAACCCTGAGGCGGCGCGGCTCTACGCCCAGGGCCTGGAGAAGCTGCGCGCCTTCGACCCGGTCGGGGCGCGCGACCTGCTCGCCCAGGCGGTGGCCGCCGATCCGGGCAGCGCCCCGGCCCACTCGGGGCTGGCGGCGGCCTGGGCGGCGCTGGGCAACGACGGCCGGGCACGCGCCGAGGCCAAGACGGCGCTCGACCTGGCGGCCGGCCTGCCGGAGGACGAGCACCTGCTGATCGAGGGGCGCTACCGCGAGGCGACCGGCGACTGGCCGGCCGCCGCCGACATCTACCGGCGCCTCTTCGCGCTGGCGCCGGATAGCCTCGACCACGGCCTGCGGCTGGCGGCGGCCGAGACCGCCGCCGGACGGCCGGTGGATGCCCTCTCCACCATCGCCACCCTCCGCCGCCTGCCCGAGCCGCTCAGCCGCGACCCGCGGATCGACCTGGCCGAGGCGACGGCGGCGGCGGCCAGCGCCGATTTCAAGCGCCAGGAGGCGTCCGCGGCGCGCGCCGCGGCCAACGCCGGGGCGCTCGGCGCCAGCCTCCTGGTGGCGCAGGCGCGGCTGCTCGACTGCCAGGCGCTGCGCAACCTGGGCCGCGCCGAGGAGGCGCTGGCCGCCTGTGACCAGGGGCGGGCGCTGCACGCCGCGGCGGGCGACCGGTCGGGGGTGGCGGAGGCGTTGACCGACGCGGCCAACGTCCACTTCGACCGCGGCGACCTGGGGGGCGCGCTCAGCCTCTACCAGCAGGCGCTCGCCACCTACCGCGAGACCGGCAACCGCGGCGCCGAGGGGCGCGCGCTCAACAACATCGCGGTGGTGCTGCGCAGCCAGGGCGACCTGGAGCGCGCCCGCCAGCTCTTCGAGCAGGTGCTGGCCATCGCCCGCGAGATCGGCAGCCGCGGCGCCGAGGGCTATGCGCTCAACAACCTGGCCGGGGTGCTGCTGCACCGCGGCGACCTGGACGGCGCGGCGGCGCTCTATCAGCAGGCGCTCGTCCTGCGCCGCGAGCTCGGCGACGCCGCCGGCGAGGCGTCGGCGCTCGACAATCTCGGGGTGGCGCTGCGCCGCCGCGGCGAGCTGGCCGCCGCGCGCGAGCGGCACGAGCAGGCGCTCGCCATCCGCCGCCGCATCGGTCAGAAGATCGGCGAGGCCGCCTCGCTCTACAACCTGGGCAGCGTGCTGCTCGACCAGGGCGACCTGACGGGCGCGGAGCGCGACTTCCAGCAGGCGCTGGCCACCAGCCGCGCCGCCGGCAGCCAGACCTCCACGGCCTACGCTCTCTTCTGGTCGGGCGAGGCGCTGGAGCGCCTTGGGAAGCTCGCCGAGGCGCGCCGCGACCACGAGGCCGCGCTCGGCCTGCGCACCGGCCTGGGCGAGAAGGGGACGATCGCCGAGAGCCGGCTGGCGCTGGCCGAGCTCAACCTGGCGCTGCTCAGCCAGCCCGGTTTCGACGCCGGCCTGGGGCTGGGCGCCATCCGCGGGGGAACCCCCGCCGCCCTGGCCATCCTGGCGGACCAGGCCGAGGCGGTGGCCGAGGAGCTGGGGCGGCAGGGCGCCGCCGCCCTGCAGGCCCGGGCGCTGTCGCTGGCCGCGGTGGCCGCCGACGGCGCCGCCCTCGGCACCGGCAG
>JASLEW010000514.1 GCA_030150965.1 Thermoanaerobaculia bacterium
CGATAGGAAAGGAAAGTAGGATAAGTTAATCTTTTTTTATAGCCCCTCGTCCATGCCGGCCATCACCGCCTCCGGCGTGGCCTCCGCCAGGCGCGCCAGCAGCTCCCGGCGCAGCGCGAAGTCCACCGGCCGCCGGTTGTCGGGATCGACCAGCGCCAGCGACCACAGCTCGCAGCCCTGGTAGAGGTCGGGGACGCCGGGCGCGGTCAGCCTGAGCAGGGTCTGGGCCAGCGAGTTGACGCGGCCGGGCGCGACGAGCGGCGCGGTGAAGTCCGCCAGGTCGCGCTGGAACTCCTCGTCGGCGGCGACGGCGGCGACGAAGCCGCGCAGCGCCGCCTCGTAGGCGGCGTCCGGACGGTGCCAGGAGGTGCGGGTCCGGGCCTCGCGCGCCGCCTTCTCCAGGAAGGCCGCGGCGCGCTCGGCGTCGAGCGGCCAGGCGCCGACGAGGGTCTGGTAGAGCAGGTACTCGGTGTTGGCGTCGATCTGGGCGCCGTCGTGAGCATGGTCAGCAGGGTGGGCATCGCGGGCCTGCCGGGCATGGCGGGCGTTGTGCGCGAACCACCGTCGCACCGCCTCCGCCCAGCGCTCGGGGATCTCGGAGAGCAGGGCCAGGCGGGCGCGCACGTCCTCGCTGCGCTTGGTGTCGTGGGTCGAGGTGGCGAGAAGGGTGGAGGGCCAGCGCTCCGCGGTCTCGCGGCAGTGGTCGTGGAACTCCTCCGGGGTGACGCCGAAGCGTCCCGGATCGCCCCCCACCTCGTTGAGCGCGGCGAGCCGGTTGAAGACGTAGAAGGCGGTGTCCTCGACCCCCTTGGCCATCGCCGGCGCGCTCAGCTGCTGGAAGCGCATCGCCGCCTCGCGCGCCGCGCCGCCGCTCACCTCCAGCAGCAGCACGCGGCCGAGGAGCTCCAGGACGTCGGCCAGCTCGGGCTGGTGGCGGCGCGCGGCGGCCACCGCCTCCTCCACCCGCAGGCGGTCGTCCTCCCCCACCTGGCCGGCGGCGGCGCGGACGTAGGTGCGGTAGACCGGCAGGGCGGCGGCCAGGGCGGCGACCGCCGCGCGCAGCTCCTGCCGCGAGTGGTCGCGGTGGCGGCGGTGCTCCTCGCAGACGGTGAGCAGCAGCTCGGCGAGGCGGTTGACGTCGGCGGCGAGCAGCTCCGCGAGCGCCCTGAGCTTGCCGTGGCGGGCGATCTCCGGCCAGTCCAGGCTGTTGTCCCAGGAGGGCCAGCCGGTCCAGGCCGCCCCGGGGGCCCCGGTGCCGGCGGGCCCGGAGATCCCGGAAGCAGCGCCGCTGCCGCCTCTGGTCAGGGCGGAGTAGAGCCCGGAGAGCGCCCCCTCGCCGGCGGGATCGATGAGCAGGCCGCCCGCGAGGTTGAGGAAGTCGTAGCCGGTGGTGCCGTCCACCGGCCAGTCGGCGGGCAGCCGCTCGCCGGCCTGGAGGATCTTCTCCACCACCAGCCAGGCGCCGGGGGCGGCGGCGCGCAGCCGCCGGCAGTACTCGGCGGGATCGTACAGGCCGTCGGGGTGATCCACCCTGAGCCCGTCCACCAGGCCGCGGCGCATCCAGCCGAGCACCAGCCCGTGGCTGGCGGCGAAGACGCGCTCGTCCTCGACCCGCAGGCCGACCAGGGTGCTGATGTCGAAGAAGCGCCGGTAGTCGAGCTCGCTTCCCGCCAGGCGCCAGAAGGCGAGGCGGTAGTTCTGGTAGCCGAACAGGCCGTCCAGGCGATCGGGATCGCCGTTGATGACCGCCACCTCCGAGTCGACGATGGCGGCGAGCTCCGGCCGCTCGCCGAGCAGGCGCTCGAGGAGGCCGGCCAGCACCTCCTTGTCGCGATGGCGGCGGCCGACGCTCTCGCGGTCGGTGGCGGTGGCCTCCGGCAGGGCGCCGAAGGCGTCCGCCAGGAAGGCCAGCTCGGGCGAGCCGGAGCGCTTGGCGGCGGCGCGCAGCGGCTCGTCGAGCGAGCGCGGCGCGACCGGCAGGCGGTGCTCGTGGACGTGGATCTCGAAGCGTCCGCCGCGGCGCACCAGGCGCAGCTCGCCGGCCTCCAGCACCCGTCCGTAGTGGTCGCCCAGGATGGGCAGCAGCACCAGGTTGCGCAGCCGCTCCTGCGGCGGATGCCAGTCGATGTCGAACCAGGCGGCGTAGCTGCTGGCCGGCCCGTTTTCGAGCACGTCCCACCACCACCGGTTGTCGCTGCCGGCGGTGGTCATGTGGTTGGGCACGATGTCGAGCACCTGGCCGAGGCCGTGCTCGGCGAGCGCCGCGCAGAGGCGGGCGTGCGCCTCCTCGCCGCCGAGCTCGCGGCTGACGCGGGTGGGGTCGGCCACGTCGTAGCCGTGGGTGCTGCCGGCCGCGGCCTGGAGGTAGGGCGAGCAGTAGAGGTGGGAGATGCCGAGGTCGGCCAGGTAGCCGGCGAGGCCGGCCGCGGCGTCGAGGTCGAACCCGGGGTGCAGCTGCACTCGATAGGTCGAGAGGACGGGCCGAGGCACGGGGCGGGTGCCTGCAAGCGCCGCGCCGGACTCGGGATCGGCTCTTGCCGATGGGGAACTGCTGACCGCCGCGCCGAGCGGCGCGCCCGGGACGAGCCGCAGCGGTCATTCAATCTTTTCCCAACTTTTTGTGCCGCCCTGCGTAGAAGGCAGGCACGGCTCTCCGCGCCGGCAGGCAGGCTTGCGCGGGCGGGCGCGGCAGGCGTTTTTCCACACCCGGATTCCGGAAGGAGGTGTCATGAGACGCAACACGTTGCGCTTCGCGGCGGCGGCCCTGGCGGCGGCCGGCGCGCTGGCCGCCGGCGGGCGGGCGGCGGCCCAGAACGGCGGCCTCACCACGACGCCGTCGGGCGGCAACCAGCGCTCGACGGTCGAGCAGGGGATCGGCCTGGTCAAGGTGTCGATCGACTACAGCAGCCCGCACGTCCACAGCCCGGCGGGCGAGGACCGGCGCGGCAAGATCTGGGGCGAGCTGGTCCCCTACGGCATGCAGCACATGGCCTTCGCCCGCTGCGGCGAGAACTGCCCCTGGCGCGGCGGGGCCAACGAGAACACCGTCTTCTGGACCGATCACGACATCAGGGTGCAGGGGCAGCCGCTGCCGGCCGGCACCTACGGCCTGCACTTCGTGCCGGGCAAGGACGAGTGGACGATCATCTTCTCGAAGAACCACACCTCCTGGGGCAGCTTCACCTATGACCCCAAGGAGGACGCCCTGCGGGTCACCGCCAAGCCCGCCAAGGGCGACTACCACGAGGACCTCACCTACTGGTTCCGCGACCGCCAGATGGATCACGCCGTGGCGGTGCTGAGCTGGGAGGACCTGGAGCTGCCGTTCACCATCTCGGTGGACAACCCCTACGAGCTCTACGTCGATCAGATGAGCAAGGAGCTGCGCTCGGTGCCCGGCTTCAGCTGGGAGGGCTACACCCAGGCGGCCCGGTTCTGCCTCGATCACAAGGTGGACCTCGACCAGGGCCTCCAGTGGGCGCAGAAGGGGGCCCATCCGCCCACCGGGCGCGCCAATTTCACCTCGCTCTCCGTCCTGGCCGATCTGGAGGACGCCAAGGGGCTCACCGCGGACGCCAAGAAGGACCGCGCCGCGGCGGTGCACGACCCGGGCGCCGACCCGGTCGAGGTGCACCTCTACGCCCGGGCGCTGCTGGGGGCGGGGCACAAGGAGGAGGCGCTCGCGGTCTTCGAGGCCAACGCCAGGATGCACCCCAACGTCTGGCCGGTCCACCTCGGCCTGTCGCGCGGCTACGCCGCCGTGGGCCGCCGCAAGGAGGCCCTCGCCGAGGCCAAGCTGGCGCTGCCGCAGGCGCCGGACGAGCCCAACCGCAAGAACGTCGAGGCGATGATCAAGCAGCTCGAAGAGAGCAAGGACTGAACCCGCCGGCCTGGTGCGGGGCGCTACCCCTTCGCCTGGGCGGCCCGCAGGGCCTGAAGGCGCGGCACACGGCTCTTCGGGCTGTCCAGGCTGAAGGAGCGCGCGTCGCCGAGGTCGCCGCGGATGAGCTCCTCGGTGGCGGCGACGGCGGCGCGCAGTCCCGCGTCGGCGCGGCCGAAGCTGAGCCAGACGATCTCCTGCGCCTCCGGGTCGTACTCCCAGAGGCCGATGAGCCGCCCGCGGTCGAGGATGGCGTGGCTCGGCAGGTCGGCCAGGCTCCCCACCGCCGCCGGGCCCCTGCCGGCGGGCACCTGGCGGTCGCGGTCGGCCTCGTCCAGCAGGCCGGCGATGTCGCGGCGCAGCAGCAGCATGCCGTCGATGCTGCCGACCAGGGCGTGGCACGGCTCGGCCGGCCGGGAGAAGGCGGCCAGCTCGGCATGCTGCCCGGGCAGCAGCAGGCGCGGGTCGCCGGGGGCGGCCGGCACCAGGCCCAACGGCTCGGCCGCGGCCCTGGCCGCCCCGAGGCCCAGGCCGGCGAACGCCTGCCACTCGGCGAGGCTCGCCGGGCCGATCCAGGTGAAGAAGCGCCGCGCCAGCTCCTCGGCGGCCTCGGCCGGGGAGAGGCTCCGGCCGGTCAGCGGGTTCGGCCGCCAGAGGGTGTAGCGGTAGCGCTGCTGGTCGAGCCGGCCGTTGGTCGGCACGCGCCGGATCTCGCCGAGGGTTTGCAGGCGGCCCAGGGCGAGCGGCAGGGTGGTGCTGAGCCCCTTCCTCTTGCCCGCTTCGCCGAGAGAGCGCGCCGCGCCGCCGGTCGCCGCGCGCAGCTGCTCGGGGTCGAGCGGCCCGCCGGCGAGCGCGGCGAGGACGGCGTCGCAGAGACGGTCCACCTCGGCGTCGGCGACCCCGAGCTTGCGGGCGACGCGCATATCCGCCTCCGGGCCGAAGCCCTGGCTCAGCCGCAGGGCCAGGGCGAAGTCGGCGGCGGGCACCACGTAGGTGCAGCCGCGGGCGCTCGGCAGCTCGTGGAGGGCGAGATCGGCCACCGCCCGGTCGATCGCCTCGCGCCCGGCGCCGCAGCGGGCGTGCAGCCCGAGGTAGGGGCTGGCGCCGCCGACCGAGCGCGCCCAGCCGGTCCGCGCCAGCACCTCGGCCGGGGGCAGGCCGGCGCAGGCGCCGTCGAGCCCCTGGCGGTGGAACCACCAGGCACGCAGGGTCTCAGCGTTCATCGGGTGACCTCCGGTCGCTCGGTCGCCTGGCGCTCCCCTCCGGAGCTACGGCGACGCGCCGTGGCCGCCGCATGCCGCCGAGGTTCCGGAGGAGAGCGCCTGGCATGCGGTCCTTCGGCGGGCGGGACTGGAAGCTTAAACCCGCGCGGCGCCGGGGCGCGCGGGCTCCGGCGGCGTGCCCGCGACCTCGGGCATGGCGGTGGCCGCGTTCGGCACGAGCGCGCCCTCCGGGATCATGGCGAGCGTGTCCAGCACCTCGGCAGGCCGGGGGATCACCGCGGTGGCCTCGATCTCGACCTTGGCGCGGGCTTCGAGGAGGGAGTGGACGACGAGCAGGGTCATCGCCGGGTAGTGGCTGCCCATGACCGCGCGGTAGGCGGGGCCGAGGGCGGCGCGGGCCTCCAGGTACTCGGCGCGGTCGGTCACGTACCAGGTCATGCGGGTCACGTGATGGGGCAGGGCGCCGCCGGCGCGCAGGACGGCGGCGACGTTGGCGAGCGCCTGGGCGGTCTGCTCCACCAGGTCGTCGCTTCCGAAGTCACAGGTCGCCGGGTCCCAGCCCACCTGGCCGGCGACGAAGAGCAGGCGGCCGGTGGCGGCGGTGCCGTTGGCGTAGCCCTGCGGCGGCGCCCAGCCCGGCGGCTGGAGGATCTCGATGGCGCTCATGGGCGGCCCTCACGCAGGCGGAAGCGCTGGAGCTTCCCGGTCTCGGTGCGCGGCAGGGCGTCGAGGAACTCGACGCGGCGCGGGTACTTGTACGGCGCGATCTCGGCCTTGACGAAGTCCTGGAGCTCCTTGACCGTCTCCGGCCCCGGCTCGGCGCCCGGCGCCAGCACCACGAAGGCGGTCACCAGCATGCCGCGCTCGGCGTCGGGGGTGCCGACCACGCCGCACTCGCGCACCTTCGGGTGCTCCAGGAGGACCGCCTCGACCTCGACGCCGGAGATGTTGTGGCCGGCGGAGATGATCATGTCGTCGGTGCGCGCCTGGTACCAGAAATAGCCGTCGGGATCCTGGATGTAGGAATCGCCGGTGAAGTTCCAGCCGTCCTGCACGTAGGCGCGCTGGCGCTCCAGGTTGTCCAGGTAGCGGCAACCGGTCGGACCGCGCACCGCCAGGCGCCCGATGGTGCCCGGCGGCACGGGTCGGCCGGCGTCGTCCACCACGCGGGCCTCGTACCCGGGCACCACCCTGCCGGTGGCGCCGGGGCGGATCTCGTCGCCGGACGAGCTGATGAACATGTGCAGCATCTCGGTCGAGCCGATGCCGTCGATGATCCTGAGGCCGGTGGCGCGGTGCCAGGCCTCGAAGGTCGGCAGCGGCAGGGTCTCCCCCGCCGACACGCAGAGGCGGAGGCTCGCGACGTCGTAGCCGCCGAGCAGGCCGCACATGGCGCGGTAGGCGGTCGGCGCGGTGAAGCAGACCGTGGCGCGGTGGTCCTGGATGCCCTGCAGCAGGTTCGCCGGCGCCGCCTGCTCGAGCAGCAGGGTCGAGGCGCCGATGCGCAGCGGGAAGAGCAGCAGGCCGCCCAGGCCGTAGGTGAAGGCGAGCGGCGGCGAGCCGCAGAAGACGTCGTCGGGCCGGGCGCGCAGCACGTGGCCGGGGAAGCAGTCGCTCGCCGCCAGCACGTCGCGGTGGAAGTGCATGGTGCCCTTGCCCTGGCCGGTGGTGCCGGAGGTGAAGGCGATCATCGCCACGTCGTCGGCCGCGGTGTCGCAGGGGGTCAGCCCGGCGGGCTTGTGGCGCGCCAGATCTTCGAGGGAGGGGCGCGGTGAGGCACCGGCGGGGGCGGCGGTGCCGGCGGCGGCTGCTGCCGAGGCGGTGCCGGCGGCGGGGGCTGCCGAGGCGGAGTTGGCGGCACCGGCGGTGGCGGGACCGGCGGGGCCGGTGAGCCCGGCGGGAGGCCGGTCTCGGGCGCTTCTCGGGTTGTCCTCCCGGCCGGCATCCTCGACGACCGCGAGGCCGCCGCCGTCCGCCTGGAAGTGGACGACGCGCGCCGCGCACGCCGGCTCGGCCTCGGCGGCGAGGGCCATCGCCTGCTCGCAGTCGGCGGCCACCCGGGTGTCGGTGAGCGCCAGGGCGATCCGCGCCTTGCCGGCGATGTAGGTCAGCTCGCGGACGCGCAGCAGCGGCATGGTGGTGACGGCCACCGCGCCCACTTTCAGCACCGCGAGCCAGCAGGCGGCGAGCATGGGGGTGTTGGGACCGCGGAGCAGCACGCGGTTGCCGGGCTCGACGCCGAGATCCTCGACCAGGGCGTGGCCGATGCGGTTGACCGCCGCGAGCAGCTGGCGGTAGGTCCAGCGGCCGCCCGGATAGTGGATGGCGGCGCGCTCGCCGTCGCCCGCGGCGACCCGGCGGTCGAGCAGCTCGACGGCGCAGTTGACCCGCGGCGGATAGGCCAGCTCCGGCAGGGTGTCGTAGCGCATCTCCGGCCACAGCTCGCGCGGCGGCAGGGCCTCGGCGCAGAAGCGGTCGGTGTGGGCGGAGGGGGCCGACGGCGCGGGCGGCGACGCCGCGGCCGCCAGCACCTGGGCGGCGATCACCAGGCGCTGGATCTCGCTCGTCCCCTCGTAGATGCGCAGCGCCCGCACCTCGCGGTAGAGGCGCTCGACCGGCGACCCGGCGACGACGCCGCGCGCGCCGAGGAGCTGCACCGCGTCATCGATCACCCGCTGCGCCGCCTCGGTGGCGAAGAGCTTGGCCATCGCCGCCTCGCGGGTGACCCGGCGGGCGGCGCCCGGGCCGGCCACGGCGCCGGCGGCGGCCATCGCCCGGTCGCTGGCCCAGGCGGCGCGGTAGACCAGGAGGGCGCTGGCGTCGATGGCGGTGGCCATGTCGGCGAGCTTCGCCTGGGTGAGCTGGTGACCGGCGAGCGGCTGGCCGAACGCCCGGCGGTCGCGCGCCTGCGCCACCGCCTCGTCGAGGGCGCGGCGGGCCAGGCCCAGCGCCGCGGCGCCGACCGTGGGGCGGAAGACGTCGAGAGTGGCGAGCGCCACCCGCAGGCCGCGCCCGGGCTCGCCGACGAGCGCGCCGGCGGGCACGCGGCAGCGGTCGAGCACCACGGTGCCGAGCGGATGGGGCGCGCTCACCGCCAGGCGCTCGGCGACCCGCAGGCCGGGGTTGGCGGCCTCGACCACGAAGGCGGCGTAGGACTTCTCTCCCCCCTCGGGCAGGCGGCAGAAGACGACGTAGAAGTCGGCGATGCCGGCGTTCGAGATCCAGGTCTTCTCGCCCTCCAGGACGTAATCGCCGCCGTCGCGCCGCGCCGTGGCGCGCATGGCGGCCACGTCCGAGCCGGCCGCCGCCTCCGACAGGGCGAAGGCGGGGATGGCCGTGCCCGCCGCCACCCGCGGCAGGTAGGCGGCGCGCTGCTCCGCGGTGCCGAAGAGCGACAGCGGCCCGCTCCCCAGCCCCTGGAGGGCGAAGGCGAAGTCGGCCAACGCCGAGCCGCGGGCCCAGGTCTCGCGCAGCAGGCAGAGGGTGCGCACGTCGAGGGCGCCGCCGGCATGGGGCACCGCGTGGCGCAGCCAGCCCGCCTCCCCCAGCCGGCGGACGATCTCGCGGCAGTCCCGCCAGGCGTCGCCGGGGGCGGCCGGAGTCCCCTCGCCGTCGGGCATCGTCCTGCCCTCGGCCTCCCACCACGCCGCCGCCCGCCGCGCCAGGGCGCGGTGCGCGTCGTCGAGGAACGGCCAGGCGAGGAAGCTGGTGTCGGCCATCCGCCCGGTCTCTCAGCTGCCGGCGAAGACCGGCCGCTCCCTGGCCACGAAGGCGCGGTAGGCGCGGGCGAAGTCCTCGGTCTGCATGCAGATCGCCTGGGTCTGCGCCTCGGCCTCGATGGCCTCGGCGAGGCCCATGCCCCACTCCTGGTGCAGGGCGCGCTTGGTCATGGCATGGGCGAAGCTCGGCCCCGCCGCCAGCTCCTGCGCCAGCGCCTGGGCGGCGGCGGGCAGCTCCTCGGGCGGCAGCAGGCGGTTGAAGAAGCCCCAGCGCTCGGCCTCCTCGCCGGCCATCGCCCGGCCGGTGTAGAGCAGCTCGGCGGCGCGCCCCTGGCCGACGATGCGCGGCAGGATGGCGCAGGCGCCCATGTCGGCGCCGGAGAGGCCGACGCGGGCGAAGAGGAACGCCACCCGGCTGCGCGCCGTGCCCAGGCGGAGGTCGGAGGCCATGGCCAGGATGGCGCCGGCGCCGGCGCAGGTGCCGTCCACCGCGGCGACGATCGGCTGCGGGCAGTCGCGCATGGCGCGGACCAGCTCGCCGGTCAGATGGGTGAAGTCGAGCAGCTGGTCCATCCGCCCGGCCTCCTTCATCGCGATCAGCGGGCCGATGATGTCGTGCACGTCGCCGCCGGAGCAGAAGTGGCCGCCGGCGCCGGTCAGCACCACGGCGCGCACCGCCGCCGCCGGCCCCGGCCGGCGCAGGGCAAGGAAGAGGTCGGTCAGCTCGCGGTAGGAGGCGAAGGTGAGCGGGTTGCGCCGCTCCGGGCGGTCGAGGGTGATGGTGGCGACGCGGCCGTCGAGGCGCCAGCCGCAGTGGCGCGGGCGCAGCTCCGCGGCGTCGCCGAAGCTCGCGGGATCGGCCGACTCTGCCTGCTGATGGCTCGCGTGGTCCACGGGCGCTCTCCTCTCCGGTGCTGGGCTCGGTCCACCGCCGCTTCGGGCTGTCCTCGTCTCGCGCCGCGGTCTCGCGCCGCCTTCGTCGCCGGACCGCCGCCCCTCTACACCCCTCTATACAGTGCTCGTGCCGAGCATCTCCTGCTGGCGCTCGATGGCGCGTTCGAGCTGCGCCTTGCCGGTCAGATATTGCACCGGCCAGGGCTGCGCGGCAAAGCCCTGCTCCGCGGCGGCGCGCAGCGTCCAGTGCGGATCGGTGAGGTGGGGCCGCGCCAGGGCGCAGAGGTCGGCCCGGCCGGCGGCGATGATCGAGTTGACCTGATCGGCCTCGGTGATGTTGCCCACCGCGATGGTGGGCACGCCGGCCTCGTTGCGGATGCGGTCGGAGAACGGCGTCTGGAACATGCGGCCGTAGACCGGGCGGCCGGCGGCGGCGGTCTGCCCGGCCGAGACGTGGATGATGTCGGCGCCGGCCTGGTGGAAGGCGGCGGCCACCGCCACCGACTCCTCCCCGGAGAGGCCGCCCTCCATCCAGTCGGTGGCCGAGATGCGCACCGACATCGGCCGCTCGGCGGGCCACGCCTGGCGCATGGCGGCGAACACCTCCAGGGGAAAGCGCAGGCGGTTGCCGAGCGGGCCGCCGTGGTCGTCCTGGCGCCGGTTGAGCAGCGGGGTGATGAAGGCCGACAGCAGGTAGCCGTGGGCGCAGTGCAGCTCGATCATGTCGAAGCCGGCGGCGGCGGCCTGGTGGGTGGCGCGCACGAACTGCGCCAGCACCTCGTCCATGTCGGCGCGGTCCATGGCGCGCGGCACCTGCATCCCCTCGCGCCAGGGGATCGCCGAGGGGGCGAGGAGCGGCCAGGCGCCGGCCGGCAGCGGCTCGTCCTGCCCCTCCCACATCAGGCGGGTGGCGCCCTTGGCGCCGGCATGGCCGAGCTGGAGGCAGATCTTCGCCCCGCTCCAGGCGTGCACGAAGTCGGCGATGCGCTTCCAGGCGGCGGTGTGCGCCTCGGTGTACATGCCGGTGCATCCCGGGGTGATGCGCCCCTCTGGCGACACGCAGGTCATCTCGGTGACCACCAGCCCGGCGCCGCCGAGGGCGCGGGCGCCCAGGTGGACCAGGTGGAAGTCGTTGGGGGTACCGTCCGCGGCGCTGTACATGTCCATCGGCGACACCACCACGCGGTTGGCGAGCGTCATGCCGCGCAGGCGGAAGGGGGTGAACATCGGGGGGGCGGCACCGGCTCCCGGCCGCTGCGCCGTGCCGGGGGCCGAGGCCGGGCCGGCGACGCCGGGAGCTCCCTCCGGCCGCCGGCCGGCCCCTCCGGCAGCGGCGGCGGCGCGTGCGGCGAACCAGCGCTCGATGCCGGCGAGGTAGGCGCGGTCGCGGCGGCGCAGGTTCTCGTGGCTGACGCGCTGGCTGCGGGTCAGCAGGCTGTAGGCGAACTGCTCGGGCGGCAGCGCGATGTAGCGGCGCACGTTCTCGAACCACTCCATCGAGTTGCGCGCCGCGTTCTGCAGGCGCAGCGCCTCGGTCATGCGCTCGCTCTCGTAGGCGGCGAGGGCGGCGCCCAGGGCGGCCCTGCCGCCCTCGCCGCCCGCCGCCCCGCCGCTCCTGGCGCCGGCGGCGC
>JASLEW010000888.1 GCA_030150965.1 Thermoanaerobaculia bacterium
CGCGGCCTGCCCCGCGATTGCGGCGGGACCGGCGGGACCGGCGGGAGCGGCGGGAGCGGCGGGAGCGGCGGGGGGGGCGGGGGCCTGCGCCAGACGCTCCTTGACGCGGTCGAGGCCGGCGGAGCGCGGACTGGCGGCCTCGATCGCCGCCACCATCCGGCGCGCCTCGTCGAGGTTGCCGGCGGCGACCGCCCCCTCGGCGCGCGCCAGGTCGAGCGAGCTCTCGCTCACCCGCTTCGCCGCGCGCTCGATCTGCGCCAGCAGGTCGATCCTCTCGGCCCGCGACAGCTCGCCCGACGAGCGGGTGCGCGGCTGGGAGGCGGCGCCTCCGGCGCTGGCCGCGGCGATGGCGCCGGGCGACATCATCACCTCGCGGGTCTCCACCTTGCTCAGGCCCTTCTCCACCTTCTCGAGCGCCACGATGAAGCTCACCGCGTCCGGGAAGCGCCGCTCCGGCTCCCGCTCCAGCGCCTGGCGGACGACGCGGTCCAGCTCCGCCGGCACGGCGACCTTCGGGTTGCGCCCGATCATCGGCAGCGGATCCTCGGACAGGCGCTTGAAGATGAAGCCGTGCGGGCTCTCCGACTCGAAGGGCGGCAGGCCGGTGATCATCTCGTAGAGCACCAGCGCGAAGGAGTAGAGGTCGCTGCGGCGGTCCAGCACCTCGCCGCTCGCCGCGCCCGCCTGCTCGGGCGAGCAGTACTGGAGCTTGCCCATGAACATCCCGACCTGGGTGATCTCCAGGCTGCTGTCCTCGACCGCCAGGTTCTTCGCCAGCCCGAGGTCGATGATCTTCAGCCACGCCTGCTGGCGGTTGTTCTCCATGATCATCAGGTTGTCGGGCGACACGTCGCGGTGGATGATGCCGGCCGCGTGGATGGCCCCGAGGCCGCGCAGCGCCTGGATGCCCAGGCGGAGCGCCACCGCCACCGGAAAGGGGCCGCGGCGCCGCAGCCAGTCGCCGACGTCCTGGCCCTGGATGTGCTCCCAGACCATGTAGAAGCTGCCGTCGGGCAGGCGCGAGAAGTCGTAGAGGATGGCGACGTTGGAGTGCTTGATCTGGGTGGCCAACCGCGCCTCGCGCACGAAGCGCTTCTGCGCCACCGAATCAGCCGCCAGATCCTGGCGCAGGATCTTGACCACCCGCAGCTCCTGCAGGTGGACGTGACGCACCAGGTACACCTCGCCCATGCCGCCGCTGCCCAGGCGCTGGACGATCTCGTACTTGCCGTCGAGGATGGTGCCCGGTTCGCGTCCGCTCAAGCAGCCCCCTCGGTCGATGAAACCACGGTGCCCATACAGGAGCGCCTATTTTAACCCGCGGTTGGACAAGCTGGTCGGCGCGATCGAGCCGGCGGTGACCCGGCGGACACGGGAGGCCCGCTCAGAGGGTGGGCGGCCGGAGGGCGGAGCGGGGCCGGACGGCGCCAGGCAGGGGCGGCGGTTCGGGCCCCATGCGAGCGCCGCGGCGCGGCCTGGTGCCGGCGCCACGGCGCTCTTCGGAGCCGCGGAGGGGTTGGAGAGTCTCCGGCTTCCTCCCGGCCGGCCCTCAGGCGGCCACGATACGGGTACCGCAGCTCGGACAGAAGACCGCCCCCGGCGGCAGCTTCTGGCCGCAGTTGAAGCAGAAGGAGGCGCTGCCGCCCGCCGCCGCGCCCGGCGTGCCGGAGGCACCGGCAGCTCCGGGGCCGGCAGGGCCGCCGGCGGGAGGCGGAGGGGCTGCCTGGGCCGGCGGGGCCGCGGGCGGGCCGGCCGGCGGCGTGGACCCCGCCTGCATCGCATCGCGCATCATGCCGGGGAGCATGGCGCCCAGGCCGGCCCCCATGCCGAGCCCGACGCCGGCGCCGGTGAGGCCGCCGCCCGGCTGCTGCGCCGCATCGCCCAGCGCCCGCGCGGCCTTGAACTTCATGTAGGCGTTGAGATCGCCGAGCGCCCCCATGCCGCTGCGCTCGTCGATCATCTTCTGCACCTCCTCGGGCGGCGTGATGGCGCCGAGGAAGAGGTCCGCCAGCTCGATGCCGTACTTGCCGAAGTCGTCGGCGACCCGCGACTTGAGGGCCATCGACAGGGCGTCGTAGAGCTTCGGCAGGTCGAAGATCGAGGTCAGGTTCTCGCCCAGCACGTCGTTCAGGCGCGCCACGATGACGTCGCGGAAATAGCTCTCGACGCCGTCGGTCGAGTAGGCGCCGCGCGTGCCGACGATGGTGTTGACGAACAGCTGCGCGTTGGTGATGCGCACCGCGAACTTGCCGAAGGCGCGCAGGCGCACCATCGCCAGCTCCTTGTCGCGGAAGACCACCGGCTCCTTGGTGCCCCACTTGAGGTCGAGGAAGGTCCTGGTCGAGACGAAGATCACCGCCGCCTGGAAGGGCGAGGTGCCGCCGAACGGGATGCTGAGCAGGCGCGTCAGCACCGGCACGTTCTGCGTGGCCAGCGTATGGCGGCCGGGACCGAAGGTGTCGAGCGCCTTGCCGTCGCGCAGGAACACCGCCTGCTGGCTCTCCTCGACGATCAGCTGGCTGCCCAGCCGGATGTCCGCCGTGCCGTCGGGCGGCACGCGCGCCACCATCGTCTGGCCCAGCGGATCGTGATATTGGATGACGTCCATCGGTTGATCTCCTGGCGCGCCCGCAGCCGTCGCGGACCGCGCGTGCCATTACCGCGTGCAGTTGGGAAGAGCGTTCAGACCGCCGGCGCCGGCTGCACCGTCTGGCTGATCACCTGCCGGCGCTGCCGCCACTTGTCGTCGAGCCCATGGACCAGGTCGCGCACCCGGTCGAGGGCGGGCGCCGCCTCGCCGGTCCCGGGCGCCGGCACCGCGGCGGCGGCCTGGGCCAGGCCGTTCAGGTCCTCCACGATCGAAAGATCGAAGGCGTAGAGGCGCTCCAGCTCCGGCTGGTTGATCTTGACCGGGTCGAACAGCCCGGACGCGCCGTAGTCGCTGAAGCGGATGGTCTGCTGCAACCCGTCGAGCTGGCGGTCGAGGCGGCCGAAGGCGGCCAGCGCCTGGATCTGCCCGGCGTCGGTGTAGTCGCGCGCCCGGCCCGCCAGCGCGGACTTGACGCGTCCCAGCTCGCCGGCCAGATGCTCGCGCTGCAACTTATCGACATCGCGCCGCAGCTCGCGGTCCTGAAACCCGCGGTAGCCGGGGATCGCGGCGCCCAGCCGTTCGAGAAGATTTCGCTGCCCCTTGGCCTGTTCATAGGCGTCGGTCATCGCTGCCTCCTGGGGTTTGGACTGACCTTGGGCCATCGTATCAGCCCCTCGCCAAGGCGGCGAACCCGCGGCGGGAAGGCGGCCGGCGAGGGGAAGCTGCGCGGCGCGCCGCGGCCTGCCGTGGCCGCGGACCGGGACGGCGACATCCGGACGGCGGGCCCCCGCGCGTGGGGCTCGGGCCATGGGCGCCGGGGCCCGTCGGCACTGCCGGCGTCGTCGGCGCTGCCGGCGTCGTCAGCATCTGGCGGCGTCGTCAGCACCTGCCGGCGTCGTCGGCGCTGTCAGCGTCGTTGGCGTTATTGGCGCCAGGGAACGCCCGCGGCGTGGGCGGCGGGCCGCGGCGGTCCCGCGGACGTCCCTCCGCGCACTTTGATTTATACGGAACGGCAGGACGCAGGTTTCCCGGCAGGTGCTCATGCTTCCCGCTGCGCGGCGTTTTCGCTATCCTCGCCCCACAAGGCCCATGCCCTACCAATTGGACTCCCGGGGCCCCCGGCGGCCGTGCGGCAGCGCCTACCGCAGCGCCTTGATCCATCGTTTGCGCAAAAATCGTCAGCTGGCCGCCGGCGGGACCGCCGCCCGGCGGGGCGCCACCGGCCTCGCCTGCCTGCTGGCGCTGCTGCCGCTGGCCCTGGCCTGCGGTGGCGCCGGCAGTACCGGCAGCGGCGGGGAGGGGCCCGGCGCCGGCCCTCGGCCGGCCGGCGGCGGCAGGCTCAACCTCGTCCTGGTGACCCTCGACACGGTGCGCGCCGACCACGTCGGCTGCTATGGCGAGCCGCGGGCCGAGACGCCGGAGCTGGACCGGCTGGCGGGCACCGGGGTGCGCTTCGCCCGCGCCTCGTCCCCGGTGCCGCTGACCCTCCCCTCCCACACCACCATCCTGACCGGTCTGCTGCCGTTCCACCACGGGGTGCGCCGCAATGGCGCTGCCCCGCTCGCGGCCGGCACCGCCACCCTGGCCACCCGGTTGGCCGCCGCCGGCTACCGCACCGGCGCCTTCGTCGCCGCCTTCGTGCTCGACCACCGCTTCGGCCTGCAACCGGGGTTCGAGGTCTATGACGACGAGGTGAACCGCGATCCGAACGCCGGCTGGGTGCTGGAGGCGGCGCGGCCGGCCGACCAGGTGGTGGACCGGGCGGTGGCCTGGCTCGACCACGACGACGGGCGGCCGTATTTCCTCTGGGTTCACCTCTACGACGCGCACGCCCCCTACAACCCGCCGCCCCCCTGGCGGGAGCGGCACGCCGGGCGCCCCTACGACGGCGCGATCGCCTTCGACGACGCCCAGCTAGGGCGCCTCCTGGCCGCGGCCGGCCGCCACGGCGGGCCGCGGCGGACGGTGGTGGCGGTGGCGGCCGATCATGGCGAGTTGCTCGCCGTGCTCGCCGAGCGACTCGC
>JASLEW010000909.1 GCA_030150965.1 Thermoanaerobaculia bacterium
GCCGGCCACAGCGCATCTGGCCGGTGGTGGTGTGCGACGCGGTGCTCGTCGTGCTCATCGCCTGGGGGCGCGTGGACGGTGGGCTCGACCTGCCGAGCAGCAGCAGCAGGCTGCTCACCGCGAGGCCGGCGAGGGCGCCGCTCGGCAGGTCGAGCCCACCGTCCACGCGCCCCCAGGCGATGAGCACGACGAGCACCGCGTCGCACACCACCACCGGCCAGATGCGCTGTGGCCGGCGGCGGGTGATCACCAGGGCGACGCCGCCGTAGACGGTGGCCGCCGCCAGGGAGTTGCCGCTGAAGAAGCCGCCCAGCCAGGTGAACGGGCCGACGGACCAGTCGAGCGCCCGGCTGAGATCGACCGACAGCGCCAGGCTCGCCAGGTAGAGCACTCCCAGCACGAAGCCCTCGGCGCGCCGCCGCCGCCGCATGCACCAGGCGATGCCGGCGGCGGCCACGCCGAGGACCATCCATGCCGAGCCGAGCGCGGCGAAGCAGGCCAGAAGCCTTTCGAGCGCGGGACCCGAATAGGCGGCGATCTCCTCTCCCAGGCGTTGATCGAAGCGATTGGCGCGGTGGGCGACGACGCGCCCGGCGAGCCGGGCCAGGGTGCCGAGCAGCGTCAGCTCGAAGGCGAGGAGCACCAGCTCGCGCTGGGTGAGGCGCTCGGGCAGCGCCCCGCGCGCCCAGAGCAGCACGCGGTCGCGGTGACGGCGGGTGAGGCGCAGCAGCAGGAGCCCGGCGGCGATCACCAGCACCGAGAGGCCGGCCCTGCCGATCACGTGCTCGGCCTTGCCCCAGCTCTCGCCGAAGACGTAGCCGAGCAGGCCGATCGACACCGACCACAGCAGGCAGGCCGCGAGGTTGAAGGCGGCGAAGCGCCGCCAGGGGATGCGGCTGATGCCGGCGAACAGCGGCGCGAAGGCGCGCACGCCGGAGAGGAAACGGGCCCCCAGGATGGTCTTCGTGCCATGGCGGGCGAAGAAGCCGTCGATGGCCTCGAGGCGCCGCGGCGTCAGGCCGACCCAGCGTCCGTGCCCCTCGACCAGCGCCCGGCCGCCGCGCCGGCCGATCCAGTAACCGCTGTTGTCGCCCGCGACCGCGGCGAGGAACGCCACGACCATCAGCCAGCCGAGCGAAAGCGAGCCCTGGCGGGCGAAGAACCCCCCGGCAAGCAGCACGGTCTCGCCCGGCAGCGGCAGACCGCAACCCTCGCAGAAGATCCCGATCGCCACCACGGCATAGCCGTATTGGGCGAACGCCGCCGACAGCCAATGACCCATCGCCACCTCCTCGTGGCTGGCACCGTGCAAAACGCTACCACGGGAGCGGGCGCCGGCTCCGCCGCCATGGGGCTTGGTGGTGGCTCAGTTTGCCTCCCTCCGCGGCGCGGGGAGGGCTCGGAGGCATGAGCGTGCTCAGCGAGCGTCCTTGGCTCGCACCTCCTTTTAGCGCCGCCGAGGGAGCAAACTGAGCCACCACCACAAGGGGTTTCCCGGCGTGGAGCGTCCGCCGCCGGCGTGCTTCAGCAAGCGGTTCGCTAGGAAAGAGGGTTGCAAAATAGATCGGGTACGGTCAGAATATGACTGTGACAGCCCAAAAGCTTCCCGAATGGCGCTGGCCGAACTTTGCCCGGCCAGGCCACGCAGCCTTGCGTGGGAGGTCGAGGTGCCCTGCTTGATGGAGATGACATGATTAAGAATTTGACAGCTTGTGAATGCGGGGGTGAACCGGCGGCCAAGAGCCTCTCCTATCTGAGAGGCCGCTGGTTCTGGGTCCAGTGCGGCTCCTGCCAGGCCCGGTCGGGCGACCGCACGACCCTCGACGAGGCTGTCGCCGACTGGAATCAACGCAACAAGCGGACCCAGGCCGAGGCTCGGCCCGCCCGCGCCAAGACCCGCCGCCGCGCCTGACCGCGACCCTGTTCCCCGCACCCTCGGCACCGGCCGGGAAGCCGCCAAGGGTGCGAGCCATTCTGGCCTCTTCTCTCCATCCCCTGCGTTTCCTCCGAGTGTAGCCAGGCCGCGCGCGGCCGGCCCAGCCGCCGGCTTTGGGGGACAAGCCGCGTCGCGCTGGCAAAATTTTTCGGCACCTCTAGTTGTGTCGGGGGGGTGGTCGGAACCGCATCGGGGAGAAGCAGGGGAGAAGAGAAGGATGAATCAAACCGTCGTCAGCGCTGCCCGGTGGCCCTCCAGCCCGGGCGCGCCATCCCGCGGAGGCCGCCGCTGAGCCACGCCGCGGTCGATGCTGCCGCGGTGGCGGTCATCGGCCTGGCGGGTCGTTTCCCCGGTGCGCCCAACGTCGAAGAGTTTTGGCGCAACCTCTGCTCGGGAATCGAATCCATCCGCCGCTTCGACGCGGGCGAGCTGCGCGCCGCGGGCGTCGCCCCGGCGCTCGCGGCGCATCCCGGCTACGTGCCGGCGGGCGGCGTCCTGGAGGATGTGGACCTCTGCGATGCCGCGCTCTTTCAGCTGACGCCGCGCGAGGCGTCGCTGCTCGATCCCCAGCACCGCCTGATGCTCGAGTGCGCCTGGGAGGCGTTGGAGGACGCGGGCTGCGATCCGGCGCGCTTCCGCGGTCCGATCGGCGTCTTCGCCGGTGCCGGCCTGAACGGCTATCTGCTGCACAACCTGCTGCCCGGCGGCGAGCTGCCCGCGGTGGGCGCGGATCCGGCGGTGGCGATCGCCAATGAAAAGGATTTCCTCGCCACCCGCATCTCCTACAAGCTGAACCTCACCGGCCCCAGCCTCGACGTGCAGAGCGCCTGCTCGACGTCGCTGGTGGCCGTCGTCCTGGCCTGCCAGAGCCTGCTCAACTACCAGTGCGACCTGGCGCTCGCCGGCGGCGTCGCGGTGCGCGAGCCGCAGCGCGGCGGCTACCTCTATCAGGAGCACGGCATCCTGTCGCCGGACGGCCACTGCCGGCCCTTCGACGCCGCCGCCCGCGGCACCGTGCCGGGCAGCGGCGCCGGCCTGGTGGCGCTGCGGCGGCTGGAGGACGCGCTCGCCGACCGCGACCCGGTGCGCGCCGTCATCCGCGGCGCGGCGATCAACAACGACGGCGCCGCCAAGGTCGGCTACACCGCGCCCTCGGTGCGCGGCCAGGCGGAGGTGATCGGCCTGGCGCTGGCCATCGCCGGGGTCAGGCCGCGCGACCTCTCGTTCGTCGAGGCCCACGGCACGGCGACGCCGCTCGGCGACCCCATCGAGCTGCGCGCCCTCGACCGCGTGTTCCGCGCCGACACGGCCGAACGCGGCTTCTGCACCCTGGGCGCGGTCAAGTCGAACCTCGGCCACCTCGACGCGGCGGCGGGGGTGGCGGGCCTGATCAAGACCGTCCTCGCCCTGGAGCGCCGGCAGCTGCCGCCGACGCTGCATTTCACCGCGCCCAATCCGGAGCTCGACCTGGCGGCCACCGCCTTCCGCATCAACGGCGCGCTGGAGCCCTGGGACACCGACCGGCTGCCGCGGCGGGCGGGCGTCAGCTCCTTCGGCATCGGCGGCACCAATGCCCACGTGGTGCTGGAGGAGGCGCCCGCCGGCGC
>JASLEW010000911.1 GCA_030150965.1 Thermoanaerobaculia bacterium
CAGGATGCGGCGGTGGGCCGGCGCGGCGGCGGCCTCCCGGCGCAGCGCGGCGGCGACGCCGGAGAGCGGCGCCTCGGGGTCCCCCGCCAGGCGCTCGGCGAGCCGCCGTGACGCCGCGGTCAGCGCCGCCTCATCGGTCGCCGCCAGGAGGAGCAGCTCCTCCTCCGGCGTCAGCGGCGCGCCGTCGCGCGGCGGCGCCGGCTCGGGCGGCGGCGCGCCGGCCGGAGGCTCCACCGGATCAGACCTCGTTGGAGTCGGAGCCGGCCTCGGGGCGCACCGTGCGCTTGCCGCGCTCGCCGGAGCGCGGGGAGTCGGCGCGGTAGCGCTCGCGGCCGGGCAGGCTCTTGCGGAAGCCCCCCTCGTCCTCCTCGGCCGCGAGCTCCAGGTGGAAGCGGTGCAGGAAGCGGTGGATCACCGGGGCAAAGAGCACGGCCGCCACCACCAGGAAGACCATGCCGGAAAACAGCGCGTAGGCGGAGGCGAAGAGCTTGCCGGCCGTGGTGTGCAGCTCGCCCACCGGCCCCATGCCGCCGAGCAGCATCGAGGCGTTGAGCAGCGAATCGACGTAGCTCATGTGCTCGAGGGCGTGATAGCCGACGACGCCGATGAGCAGCGACACGGCCACGAAGCCGACCGCCGCCACGGCGTGGCCGGCCATGCGCCGGAGGAAGGCCCGGCGCCGGGCGAGCGGCTCCGACTTGTGCTCGAAAGTCACCGGCTCGCACCTCCTGCGCTGGCGCACGGCCCGGCGGGCGGCGGCCCCGCGCTCTCCGCCCTCGGTTTCCCCCCGGGCGTCGGGGTCACGGGCCCGCCGGTCCCGCCGCGGCTCCCGCCGCCCCGACCGCCCCCGGCGCTCGCGGCGCCCCTGGCGGGCGCCGCACGAGGTAGACGGAGGTGTGGGGATGATACGTCCGCCAGTCGAACCAGTAGTCCTTGACCGCCGGCACCGGCGGAAGCCGCCGCCCCTTCCACGGTCCCGCCACCGCCGTTCCCGAGAAGTCCCAGGCGCTGCCGGAGACGCCGTCGATCCAGCGCCGCGCCGCCGGATCGGCGCCGGGCACCGGGTCCACGGGTGGCGCGGCCGGTGACGGGGCCGGCGCGGCTGCCGGCGGGGAGGGCGCGCCGCCGCCGGCGCCCGCGACCTCCAGGAAGAGCGGCAGGCGGCGGCCGTCGAGGACGCTCTCGAACACCCGGAAGGAGCGGCCGTCGGCGGCGGCGAGGATCGCCACGGCGGCGCCGCCCAGGTCGTCCATCACCGCCCCCTGGCCGCGCAGCGCGTCCAGCGGATAGGCGCGCTCGGCGCCGCCCAGGGCGACCCCCAGGACGGTGGTGCGCGGGGCGAGCTGCCGCAGCGGATCGGCGGGGCCGGCGGCGGCGCGGGCGGAATCGTAGGCGGCGCTGGTCACCGGCAGGCGCGCGGTGTCGGCCTCCCACGAGGCGTTGAACGCCTTCCAGGCGCCGTCCTGGCCGGCGGCCGGCCGCAGCACCCGGCCGGCGGGATGCTCGCGGCGCCAGAGGGCAAAGGAGACCTCGTCGGCAAAGACCGGCCGCAACCGGCTGCCGCGCAACGGGCCGAGGAACGCCTCGCCGCTCGCCTGCTGCCACCAGGTGCCGGTCTGCTCGTCCCGCATGATGAAGTTCTGGTTGTTGATGCCGTCGAGGTGGAACGTCAGCCGCCGTCCGTTCACCGCCGCCTCCCACACCAGACCGGTGTGGCAGAGCGTTCAGTAGGTGACGGCGACCGGCGTGCCGCCGACCTCGTCCATCACCACGTGATGGTAGGCGATCTGCCGCACCGGCCAGGCCACGGCATCCCCGCGCGCCGCGGCCGCCAGCACCATGTCCTCCGGCGCCACGAAGCCGGCGGCGGCGGCGCGCACGAAGCCCGGCCGGGGGAGCGGCGCGAACATCTTCTCGAAGACGTTGAAGCGCGCGAGCCACGCCGTGGCGGCGAGGACCGCCAGGGCCGCGGCCATCCCCGCGCGCCCCGGCCAGCGCGCCCCGCGCCACAGCCGCCAGACGGCCAGCGCCGCGGCGGCGAGCGCCGCCAGCGTCAGGCCCGGCGCCGCCCGCCGTGCCGCATAGGCGCGCGCCAGGTCGTCCGGCCCCTGCGGCCGGAACGGGCGCAGCAGGCCGACCGGCAGCACGACCGCCAGCAGCGCCAGCACGATCAGGCCGAGCAGCGCCAGGGTCAGCCAGCGGCGGGCGGAACGCTTGGGGTGAGGAGGCGAGGTCACCATGGTCGCACCGGCTCGGCATCCGCAAGGGCGGGACGGTCCAGCCCAGGATCGCCGAATCTGACCGCATCCTACAACGTCTGCCGCCAACCCGATCAGCCCGCCAAAGCCCTACTAAGAAGAGGGCCCGCCTGCCCGGTTCGGCCGGTAGCGCCTGCGGAGCTCCGGCGCGTCGCGCAACTTACCAGCGTCGATCGGATCGCCCCCCCATCCCCCCAACCCCCTTCCCACCCCTCCGGGGGGGAAGGGGGCACCACCCCCACCTTCATGGCTCGGGGTCGGCTCTTGCCGATGGGGAACTACTAAGGAGCCGGCCGGATCGCGGGAGGCATCCTGGTTCCCCTGGGCGGGAGTCCAGCAGCCGACTTGCGGTAGAATCTCTTCGTCAGCACGTTGCGAGCTCACCATGGAAAGTGCCACCGATATCGGAACCCTCATCGTACGCGATCAGAAGATCCGCGGGGGCCGACCTCGTCTGGCCGGAACCGGCGTGACCGTCCGCAGGATCGTAGGCTGGTATAGGCTCGGCCTGAGCCCCGAGGAAATTGGGGATCGCATCGGCCACCTCTCTCTCGCTCAGGTGCATGCCGCTCTCGCGTACTATCATGCCAATCGCCAAGAGATTGAAGCCGACATGCAGGCTGAGGAGATTGAGGCCGACGCGATCGAAGGCGCACTCCGCACTGGCAGCGCTTAATCCATGGAGGTCCGTCTGTACCTCGACGAGGATTCAATGGACCGGGATCTGATCAAGGCTCTGCGAGCGCGTGGGGTAGACGTGGAGAGCGCTCTTGAAGCGGGAATGATCGATCGCAGCGATGCGGAGCACCTGGAGCTTGCAACTCAGCGCGGCCGAGCCCTATTCAGCTTCAACGTCGGCGATTTTTATCATCCCCACACCGAGTACCTGACTCAGGGACGTCGCCATGGGGGAATGATCCTTTCCAAGCAGCAGCACTACTCGGTCGGCGAGATCATGCGGCGTCTGCTGAAGCTCATTTCGCTCCGGACTTCGGAAGAGATGCAGGGCTGTGTCGAGTTCCTCGCTGCCTGGAGCTGAGGTCGCTCCATGCAGGCGTGATCCGGCGAGCCCGCCTGACGGCCGCCGATCTGAGCAGGATCGAGCAAAGCTTCGGTGCGCGACCCGAGGCGCTCGGTTACGAAACACCTCTCACCAACTCACCGGGTGACAGTCTCGTGGCGAGGCATGGGCAGGATACCTGCACATGCCGTCGGCCAACGGTCTCCTGGCGCGCCGATTCCGCCGTAACTTTCCTCGCGGCCGCCACGTAGTCATGAGGTGCGGCAGGGGAGTCCCCGGGTCGGGCCGGCGGCCTGCCGGAGGAGGATCTGCATGCTGAGCATCCGCGGGCTGGTGAAGATCTACCCGGGACCGGTGACCGCCCTGGCGGGCATCGACCTCGACGTGCCGCCGGGGATGTTCGGCCTCCTGGGGCCGAACGGGGCCGGCAAGACGACGCTGATGCGGGTGCTGGCCGGCCTGCTCCAGCCGACCGCGGGGAGCGTCCGGCTGGACGGCGAGGACGTGCTGACCGACCCGCGGCGCATGCGCCGGCGGCTGGGCTACCTGCCGCAGGAGTTCGGCTTCTATCCCCACCTGAGCGGCGAGAAGATGCTCCTTTTCCTGCTGCGGCTCAAGGGGGTCGAGGCCCCGGGCGGGCTGCCGCGGCTCGCCGCCGAGCTGCTCGACCGCGTCAACCTGCGCGAGGCGGCGCGGCGCAAGGTCAAGAGCTACTCGGGCGGCATGCGCCAGCGTCTGGGCATCGCCCAGGCGATCGCCGGCGATCCGCGGGTGGTGATCGTCGACGAGCCCACGGCCGGCCTCGATCCCGAGGAGCGGATGCGCTTCTACCGCCTGCTGACCGAGCTGGCGGCCGACCGCATCGTGCTGCTCTCCACCCACATCGTCGAGGACGTGGCGGTGCTCTGCCCGCGCTTCGCCATCATCCGCAAGGGGCGCCTGGTGGCGCTCACCGCGCCGTCGGCGGCGCGCGCCGCGATCGAGGGGCGGATCTTCGAGGGGCGGGTGGCGAGCCGCGACCTGGAGGCGCTGCGCCGCGAGCAGCAGGTCATCCAGGCGGTGCTGGTCGAGGGGGACAACCGGGTGCGCATCTACAGCCCGCCGGGCGCCGCGCCGCCGCCGGGGTTCCAGGCGGTGCCGGCGACGCTCGAGGACGCCTACCTGCTGCGCATGCGCGACGCCGGGCCCGGCGCCCACGCGGCGGACGGCGCCGCCGGCGCGGAGGGGAGCGCCGGCGGTCCGGGCGGCGCCGCCGGCCTGGGTATCCCCGGCGGTGCCGGGGTCGAGGGAGCTGCCATGGGCGCCGCCGCCGGCGGAGGCGCGGCCGGGCATCCGCAGAGCCTCTCGGCATGAGCGCTGCCGGAGGGAGCGGCGGGGGCGCGCGGCGCCTGGGGCTGATCGCCGCCTCCGACCTGGCGGAGGCGGGACGGCGGCCGCTGTTCTGGTTCTGGGCCGCGGTCATGGCGGGCAACGCCTGGCTGATGTCGCGCGGCAACTGGATCTACCGGTCGGTCGACACCTCGCTCGGCAGCCCGCGGGCGTGGGTCAACTCGGAGTTCCAGATCGGCTTCGTGCTGCCGCTGCTGAGCTTCCTGCTCGTCAGCTTCTTCGTCGCGGTGGCGGCCGGCATGCCGCTGCTGCGCGACCGCGAGCGCAACGTCGGCGAGCTGCTGGCGGCGACGCCGCTCGGCCCCGGCGAGTACGTGTGGGGGAAGTTCGCCGCCGCCTTCGCCGCCTGCCTGGCGGTGCTGGCGGCGTTCGTCGCCACCCTCCTGCTCTTCACCCACGCGCTGCCGGACGTCTCCAACCCGGCCGGCTACGGCCCCTTCGCCGCCGCCGCCTACCTGCGGCCGATGCTCCTGCTGATGCTCCCGGGGCTGCTGTTCGCCGCCGGCGCCGCGTTCCTGCTCGGCGAGGTCACCGGCCGGCCGATCGCCGTCTTCCTGCTGCCGGTGGTGCTGATCCCGTTCCTCCAGAACTTCGTCTGGCGGTGGTTCCCCAACGATCCGGGGCCGGCGTCGGCGGCGCTGCGCTACCTCGATCCGTCGGGCTTCCGCTGGCTCAAGGAGACCTGGCTGCGGGTGGACCGCGGCATCGACTTCTACAACCGGCGGCCGATCCCCTACGACGCCGCCTTCGTCGCCAGCCGCATCGCCTTCGCGCTCGCCGGCCTGCTGCTGGTGGACCTGGCGCGGCGCCACTTCGCCGGCC
>JASLEW010000928.1 GCA_030150965.1 Thermoanaerobaculia bacterium
CAGCAGCTCGCCCTCGGACACGATCAGGCCGAGGGGGTAGTTGAGCGGCTCCACCCCGCGACGGAGCGCGACCCGCACCGGCAGCGACCCGACCAGCTCCCGGTCCAGGAGCCTCTCGACCGGCAGGTTCTGGAACACCACGATGCTGTCGAACAGCGGCTGCCCCCGCGGCACCTCGCTCCAACCCTGCACCGCCGCGAGCGGCACGTGCTCGTGCTGCAGCAGCTCGCCCGCCGCCGCCTGGATCTCCCGCAGCCACGGCAGCAGCGGCATCTCCTCCCGCACCGCGACGCGCAGCGGCAGGGTGTTGATCAGCAGCCCCACCATCGATTCGATCCCCGGCAGCGGCGCCGACCGCCCGGAGACCGTGGTGCCGAAGACCACCTCGCGCTGGCCGCCGTGCCGCCCGAGCAGCACCGCCCAAGCCCCCTGGAGCAGCGCGTTGAGCGTCAGACCATGCCGCTGCGCCGCCTCCACCAGCGCCGCCGTCGCCGCCGTCGGCAGCTCGATGCCCTCCTCGGCGAAGACGCGGCCCGCCGACTGTTCCGAACCCTCCGACCGTTCCGGCCTCTCGGCCCGCTCCGACCGCGGCGGGACCCCGGCCGGCACCGCCCCGGCCGCCGCCGTCTCCCCGGCCGCAGGCGCTGCCGGCGCTCCCGCCCCGGGCAGCGGCGTCGGCGCGGTGAACCCGGCGAGGGTCTGGCGCCAGAACCGCTCCGCCGCCGCCCGGTCCTGGCGCGCCTGCCAGGCGACGAAGTCCTTGAAGGATGCCGCCGGCTCCGCCGCCGGCCCGGATGCCGGCGGTATCGGAGATGTGGGAGATGCGGGAGATGCGGGCGATGGCGGCTCGCCGCCCTGGCACAGCGCCGCATAGGCCGCCAGCACCTCGCGCAGCAGCAGCAGCAGCGACCAGCCGTCGAGGATCAGGTGATGGAAGCTCCACAGCAGCTCCCACGCCGCCTGGCCGGTGCGCACCAGGGTCAGACGGACGAGCGGCGCGCGCGCCAGGTCGAAGCCGCGCCGCAGGTCGGCCGCTTGCAGCTCCGCCATCGCCCGCCGCCGCGCGGCGCGCGAGGGGTGGCCGCGGCTCCGCCTGCCGCCTGTCGCGGCCGCCACGGGGCCAGGGTGGCCGTGCGGCCTTCCCCGGAGGGATCTCCCGGCCGGCCGTCGCCAGTCCAGCTCGGTCCACGGCAGCTCCGCCCGCCGGGCGACGATCTGCACCGGATGCGCCACCTCCTGCCAGTGGAACGAGGTGCGCAGCGCCGCGTGCCGCTCGACCACGGCGGACCAGGCCTGCCGCAGCCGCTCCGCCTGGAGCGGCCCGCTGAGCTCGAGGATCAGCTGCCGGTCGTAGAGACCGCTCGCCGGGTCGTCGAGGGCATGGAAGAGGATCCCCTCCTGCACCGGCGACAACCGGTAGATCGATTCCAGGTTCTCCGGCCGCATCAACCGGCCCGCCTCCGGCCTACCCCGCCTTCCCGCTCACCAGCTGTCGAATTCCGGGAAGTGGCGGAAGATCAGCCGCTCGCGGGTGCGCACGAAGTCCCTGAGCGCCGGGGTGTAGTAGCTCTGCCAGGGGTCGTTGTCCGGCCGCTTGTACGCATCCTGCGGCACCACCTTCTGGGAGGAGAGGATGAACGCCAGGTCCTCCGGCCGGTGCCCCAGGCCGAGCAGGTAGTCGTGGAGCCCCTGGCGCAGGTGGTCGGTGCGCAGGAAGTGGACGTCGTACATGTCGTGCAGGTAGCTCCCGCTCTCGATCGCGTCCTCGTCGAGCCGCGCGAAGACCTGCCGCGGATCGCGGAAGTAGAAGCGGACGAAGCTCTCGGTGTGCCAGCCCAGCCGCCGCTCCGGCGGGAAGCGGTCGTTGACGTAGCCGTTGGGAGCGCGGCGGTGGCAGCTCACGAACCTGGCGTTGGCCAGCTCGAGGAACTCCTCGAAGCTGATGTCGGGCCAGTGCGGAAACATCTCGCGCATCGCGTCGGCGCCGCAGTAATCCTCCGGCACGACCTTCCACCATCCGTAGCGGTACTGCGACACGTAGCGGTCGTAGGGATTGCGCGCGGTCGACAGCAGCGGCTTGCCGCGGTGCTCCGCCGGCACCTCGCTGCAGGTCGCGTGCTCGTCGGGCGAACGCACGTCCTCGCAGCGGTCGCCGTAGAGGCGCGCCAGCATCTTGGTGACGAACGTGCCGCCCGTCTTGGTGAAATGAACGAAAACGAAATCTGGAGTGAGGATCATGGCTCGCCGACGCTCCTTGCGACCGATCGATGGATCTCCCCGCGGCACGCGCCGGCGCGGGAGCGGAAAAGGTGGACCTCGGGCCGAGCCGGGCTTCAGGGCTCTCCGGCGTGGACGGCCGGCCGGCGGTCCGGCCGAGCGGGCGGGCGCCGCCGGCGCTGCCGGAGCCAGGCCTCCTTGCGCTCCAGCGCCCGCCGCGCCGCGGCGGCGATCGCCGCCGCATCGAGGCCGTAGTACGCCACCATCTCGTCGTAGGGACCGACGGCCTCGCAGAAACGGTCCTCGACGCCCAGGCGCAGCAGCGGCACCGGCGCCTCCTGCGCCAGCAGCTCGGCCACCGCGCCGCCCAGCCCGCCAAGGATGTTGTGCTCCTCGACCGTCACCACCGCGCCGGTCGCCGCCGCGGCGAGCACCGCCTCGCGGTCGAGCGGCTGCACGGTGTGCACGTCGAGCACCCGGGCGCCGATCCCGTCCCGCCCGAGCAGCCTGGCGGCGGCCACCGCCTCGGCGACCATCTGGGTGCCGGTCGCGAGCAGCGCCAGGTCGTCCCCCTCGGCCAGCATCACCGCCTTGCCGATCGTCAGCTCGTAATCGTGGAAGTAGACCTGCGGCGTCTCGGCCCTGCCCACCCGCAGGTAGACGGGACCATCCCAGGCCGCCGCGGCCCAGGTCGCCTTGTACGTCGCCACCGCGTCGGCCGGCGACAGGATCACCAGGCCGGGCAGCGCGCGCAGGATCGCCAGATCCTCGGTGCAGTGGTGGGTGGGCCCGGCGAAGCACCCCGAGAGCCCTGCGACGTAGCCCACCAGCTTCACGTTGGCCCGCTCGGCGGCCACGGCGAAGCGCACCGCCTCGCAGGCGCGCATCGACAGGAACGCGGCGAAGGTGTTGACGAACGGGATCTTGCCGCCGCGCGCCAGGCCCACCGCCGCGCCCACCAGGTCGCCCTCGGCGATGCCGAGCTGCAGGAACCGGTCGGGAAACTCGCGGTGGAAGGGGACGTTGTACTGGCCCAGGTCGCCTTCGAGCGAGAAGACGCGCTCCTCGACCCGCGCCAGGTCGAGCTGCGCCTTGCGGCAGGCGGTGCGGCTGGAGAGGGTGTAGGCGGCGACCCACTCCGGCGAGCCGATGGCCATGGCGCCCGCCATCGTCTAACCCTCCTGCCCGGCGAGCGCCCGGCGGGCGGCGGCGGCGATGCCCGCGGCGTCGAGGCCGCGGCGGCGCAGCAGCTCCTCGCGCGTCGCCGCCGGCCCGTCGTCGCCGGCGGCCTTCGCGGCGTGGGCGAGGCCGGCGCCGCGGGCGCCGTTTTCGCCGTGGGCGCCGTTTCCGCCAGGGGCGCCAGGCGGGCCGTCGGGGATGCCCAGGATGCGCATCGGCACCGGCGCCTCGTCGCCCAGCGCCTCGGCCACCGCGCCGCCCAGGCCGCCGCGCACCGGGTGCTCCTCGACGGTGACGATCAGCCCGGTCTCCTCGGCCGCCCGGCGCAGCAGCTCGCGATCGACCGGCTTCACCGTATGCAGGTCGATGACCCGGGCGTCGATGCCGTCGCGCGCCAGCAGCGCGGCGGCGGCCAGCGCCTCCGCCACCACCGTGAGGCCGGCGGCGACCAGCGTGAGGTCGGCGCCGTCGCGCAGCACGATCCCCTTTCCGATCGCGATCCGGCAGCCGGGGCCGTGGACCCGCGGAGGCGGCGCGGCGTGCCAGGGCAGGCGCAGGTAGACCGGTCCCGGGTGCGCGCCGGCGGCGAGCGTCGCGTGGTAGGCGGCGGTGGCGTCGGCCGGGACGATGACGGTCAGGTTGGCCAGGCCGCGCGCCAGGGCGATGTCGCCGATCGCGCCGGCGCCGCCGCACGCTCCGGCCCCGCCCAGCGCTCCGGCCCCGGCGCTCCCTCCGACCACCCCCGGCGCCCGCCCGTGCGTCGCCGCCGCATCGCCCGCGACGCCGCCGAACAGCTTGGCGTTGGCGCGGTGATAGCAGAGGTCGAGCCGCACCTGCTCGCAGGCGCGCATCAGGCCGTGGGGAAACGACAGGTTCACCAGCGGGACCTTGCCGCCCAGGGCCAGGCCGCCGGCGGCGCCGACCATGCTCGCGTCGCCGCCGGTCCAGGCGAGGTGGCGCCCGGGGAGCTCGGCGCGGAACGCGGCCCCCGCGGCGCCGCCGCCGCCGGCCTCGAGGGTGAAGAAGCGCGCGTCGCCGCGCGCCAGCTCCAGCTGAGCGAGGCGGCATGCCGCGGCCGCGGTGAGGCCGTCGGGCGCCACCCACTCCGTGCCGGCGCCGCTCATGCGCGGCCCCTGCCGGCGAGGTCCGCCGCGAGCTCGGCCAGGGCCTGCGCCTTCTGCTCGGCGCTCAGCTTGCCGTAGTGCCAGGTGTGGGTGTTCTCGGCGAACGACAGCCCCTTGCCCTTGACCGTCCGGGCGAGCAGCAGCGACGGCCTGCCCGCCGCGAACGGCACCGCGTGCAGCGCGCCGGACAGCGCGGCGAGGTCGTGCCCGTCCACCTCCCGCACCTCCCAGCCGAAGGCGCGCCACTTGTCGGCCAGGGGCTCCAGGGACATGATCGTCTCGGTGGGGCCGTCCTCCTGCACGCCGTTGCGGTCGACGATCGCCACCAGGTTGTCCAGGCGGTAGTGCGCGGCGGCCATGGCCGCCTCCCACACCACCCCCTCCTGGCACTCGCCGTCGCCCATCACCACGAAGAACCGGGCGTCGCGGCCGTCGTGCCTGCCGGCCAGCGCCAGGCCGTTACCCACCGCCAGGCCGTGGCCGAGCGAGCCGGTGGCAAGCTCGACGCCGGGGATGCTCTTGGCCGGATGCCCGGCCAGGGGGCTCCCCATCCGCTTGTAGGAGGCGAGCTCGGCGACGGGGAAGAAGCCGCGCTCGGCAAGGGCGCCGTACAGGGCGGCGCTGGCGTGCCCCTTGCTGAACAGCAGGACGTCGCGCCCGTCCATCGCCGGCCGCGCCGGATCGACCCGCAGCACGCCGTCGAAGTACAGCACGGTGAGGATCTCGACCACCGACATCGAGCCGCCGACGTGCGCTCCCGAGTCGGCCGCCATGTCCACGACGTGACGGCGCAGGGCGCCGGCCGCGGTCCTCAGCGCCGCGAGCCGTTCGGCGTCAGGGGCGGCGCTTTCGGCCACGAGAGAAGGAGAAGAGAGGGTCAAAGGTCGGCCTCCATGTAGGTGAGCTGCGGCGATGGTACCAGCACGGATGGGCCCTCGCCCGGCGCCGGCGACAGCTCGTCGAGGGGGCGCTCCACATCGGCCACGGCGGCGGCGAGGATGCACAGGAAGCGGTCGCGCATGGCGGCCACCCGGGCCGCGTCGAGCACGTCGCGGTTGTAGCGGAGACGCGCCTCCAGCCGGTCGGACTGGGTGAGGAACAGGCTGAGGTCGAGCCGCATCTTGCCGGTGTCCACGTGCAGCCGCGTGATGCCGAGGCCGGCGGGAGCCTCGCCCGCGGCGGGCGTCTTGAGCAGCTCGAAGAGCAGGCGGAAGGTGGCGTGCCCGCCGCGGTCCCCCTCCTCGAGGAAGCCCGAACCCTCGAACACCGGCTCGTAGAAGATGTCCGGATGATCGTGCGCCAGGAGCGTCACCTCCCGCACCCGTTCCAGCAGGCCGCGGAAGGTGCTCACGCCGGCGAGCCGCGTGCGCAGCGGCAGCGCGGTGGCGAAGTTACCGATCAGTTTTTCGGTCTCGAGGTGATTGCGGTTGGCGAAGCTGCACGGCACCACCAGGTCGTCGCTGCCGGTCTCCAGGTGCAGCAGCGCGTTGAAGGCGGCGAGGAGGGTCATGAACAGCGTCACCCCCTGCCGGGTGGAGAGCTCCTCGAGCTGCTGCTCGAGCTCCCGCGGGACGACGAACTCCTCGACCCCGGCGGCGAACGTCCGCGGCACCGGCCGCGGACGGCCGGCGGCGAGGTCCAGGGGCACGGCGCCGCGCAGGTGCTCGCGCCAGAAGGTCACCTGGCTGGCCAGCGCCTCCTCCGCCGAGACCGCCCGCTGCCAGCGCGCGAAATCCTGGAACTGCGCGGCGAGCGGCGGCAGCGGCGCGGGCAGGCGGTGACGGAAGGCGAAGTAGAAGGCCGCGACCTCGTCGATCAGGAAGGTGATCGACCAGCCATCGGAGGCGACGTGATGGATGGTGAAGAGCAGAACGTGCTCCTCCGCCGCACAGCGGAAGAGCGCGGTGCGGAAGAGCGGCGGCCGCTCCAAGTCGAAGTGCCGCCGCCCGTCGCGGATGCTCCACTGCCGGATCTCCGCCATCCGGCGCGGCGCGGCGAGGGACTCCAGATCGACCACCGGCAGCCGCAGCGGGACGGTCGGGTGGATGAGCTGGTAGGGTCCCGAGGGCCCCGCGCGGAAGGTGGTGCGCAGCAGCTCGTGGCGCGCCACCACCGCGGCGAGCGCCCGCCCGAGGCAGGCGGGGTCGAGCGGCCCGGCGAGGCGGAGCAGCGTCGGCTTGGTCGAGGCCACCGACCGGGCCTCCAGGTGCCGCCCCGCCCAATAGCGCTCCTGGGCGAACGACAGCGGCGGCGGCGTGCCGCGCTCGCTCCGGAAGGAGGCGATCGTCGGCCGGCCGCCCTGCCCGTCCCTGGCGCTAGCGCCGCTTCCGACCAGCGCGGTGCCGCGCCGCAGGCGCTCGACCTCGGCGGCCAGGTCGGCCACGGTGGGCGCCTCGAACAGCGTGCGCAGCGGCAGATCGACCGCGAGCGCCTGGCGCAGGCGCGCGATCAGCCGGGCGCCGGTGAGCGAGTGGCCGCCCAGCTCGAAGAAGTTGTCGTCCGGGCCGACGCGCGCCACGCCGAGCAGCTCCGTCCAGAGGCCGGCGACGATCTCCTCGACCGGCGTGCGCAGGGCGCGCCGCTCCCCGCCCGCCCACGCCGGCGGCGGCAGCGCCTGCGTGTCGAGCTTGCCGTTGGCGGTCAGCGGCAGCGCCTCCAGGGCCACGAACGCCGCCGGGATCATCACCTCGGGCAGCTCCTGGCGCAGGTGCCGGCGCAGGGCCTCGGGGTCGAGGACCGCGCCGGCGCGGGGCACGACGTAGGCGATCAGGCGGTGATCCTCGGCGGTACCGGGGCCATCGGGGGCATCGGGGCCGTGGGAGCCGTGGGGGCCGCCGGGCCTGCCCGGACCGTGCCCGCCTAGCTCGGCGCGGCCGGCGGCGGAGCGGACGGGGCGCAGGACCACGGCGCTCTCGCGCACCGCCTCGTGGCGGTCAAGGAGCGCCCGGATCTCGGCCGGCTCGACCCGCACGCCGCGGATCTTCACCTGGTCGTCGATGCGGCCGAGGATCTCCAGCGTGCCGTCGAGGCGGTAGCGGCCGCGGTCGCCGGTGAAGTAGAGGAGGTCGTCCTCCGCCTCCTCCCGGGCTCGCCGGGCCGGCGGCCGGTCCGGGTGGAACGGGTTGGGGCGGAAGCGGGCCCGGTTGTCCGCCGCCTGGAGGTAGCCGAGGCTGCGGAAGGGGGTGCGCAGCACGATCTCGCCCACCTCGCCCAGGCCGCAGAGGAGCCATCCGCCGGGCTCGGCGCCGCGCTCGATGCCGCCCCGGCCGTCGCGCGCGTCGAGCTCGGCCCGGCCACCGGCCCCGTCCAGCCCTTCGCGGCCGGCCAGCACCAGCGCCTGGGCCCCGGGCAGCGGCGCGCCGACCGGCTGGATGTGCAGGGCGGGCGGGTCGGGTACGACGTGGAAGCACTTCGCCAGGGTGGTCTCGGTGGGCCCGTAGAGGTTCGCCACCGCGGTGCGCGGGAAGGCCGCGCGCCACCTGCCGACGAGCTGCCCGAGGAGCGGCTCGCCGGCGAAGAAGGTCCAGCGCAGGGCCGGCGCGGCGAGGCCCGGGGGAGCGGCGCCCAGCCAGGCGCCGGCCAGGGAGGGGACGGTGTGCAGCACGCTGACCGCGCGCTCGGCGAGCCAGGGGAGGATGCGCTCCGGGCTCATCTCGTCCTCGTCGGGCACCACCAGCGTCGCGCCGCCGGTCAGCGGGGTGAAGACGTCGCGCAGCACCACGTCGAAGGAGAGGCCGGTCAGCTGCGCGGCGCGGTCGCCGGGGCCGATGCCGAAGGCCGCGCGCTGCCAGGAGAGGAAGTGGCTCAGCCCCCGGTGGCGGCCGAGGACCGCCTTCGGCCGGCCGGTGGTGCCCGAGGTGAAGAAGATGTACGCCGGATCGTCCGGCCGCGGCTCGGCGGGCGGCGTGGC
>JASLEW010000942.1 GCA_030150965.1 Thermoanaerobaculia bacterium
CCGGGCACCACCGCTCCCGGCCGCGCACGGCCGAGGCCGGCAGCAAGGCCGGCCGCCGCGAGGCCGCCGAACAGACTTCCCAGCATGCCGCCCAGCCACCGTTCCCGGTGCGCGGCGGCTCCCCCAAGAGGAGGCAAACGCCATGTCGGCTGTACCGGTGGTGACGTCTCCCTGTTCGCTCGGGGCTTCTCCTGAGGCACCGGCAGCGGCGCCTCCCAGCTCGCCCGCGGCTTCTCCTGCCGCACCGGCCGGTTCGGCGCCGGAACGAGCGCGGTGGCCACCACGAGACCGGCCGCGCCGCCAAGAATCGCCCCGGCCAGCGCATCGAGGACAACGCCGAGCCGGCGCTGGCGCCGCGCGCGCCGCCAGAGCCGTTCCAGGGGCCGGTCCGTGGGCCGGCTCGCCGCCGTTGCCTCGGCCCGCTCGCCTCCCGGCGCCAGCCCCTCCGGCCGCTCGGTGTCCGTTCCTTCGGGCGGACGCCGCGCGCTGCTCATCCGCTGGCCTCCACTCCGTCCGTCTCCACGTCCTGATCTTCTCGCGCCATCACCCGGCGGGCCGCCCAGCGCTCGGCGGCGAGCAGCATCGCCACGAGCAGCCAGAGCGGCCGTTCGAGCGGCAGCCCAGAGGCCCCGCGGGAGACGGCGGCACGGCGCGGCAGCGCCTGGTCGAGGCTGGCCTCGACGGCTCCGGCGCCCGTGTCCGCCGTACCCCTAGCCGCGCGCAGCAGATCGGCGAAGGCGCCGCGGCCGGGGCCGGAAGCGTCCGGCGCGAAGCGGCCGGCGAAGCGCAGCACCGCACCGGCGCCGCGCCGTTCACGGCCGAGCACCGCGTGGCCGGCGCCGTCCCGCCAGACGGCCTGGCCGGCTGGCTCGCCGGCGAAGGCATCGGCGCTTTCGGCCGGACACAGCATGCGAGGGAACAGACCGCAGCACCGCGTCGCCACCAGGCTCGTGCACGGCACCAGCGCGCCCCCGCCGTCGCGCAGCAGCGTGGCGCCGTGCTCGACCCGCTCCTGCCAGGCGGCCGGCGCCTCGCGTCCCAGGCTCACCAGGAGATCCGCCGTGGCGGCACCCGCCGCCTCCTCCACCAGCCATCCCAGCGCCGCGGCGCCGCGCGCCAATCCGCCGCGCAGCGCCGCCGCGTCCGCCGCGCGTTCGGGAGCGGCCTCGATCCACAGGCTCATCGGCCGCCTGGCGGGCAGCGGCGCGGCCACCGCGGGCGCCCCGGCCGGCCGGCGCCAGCTGACCGCCCGCCCCAGCGCCGGCCGGCTGCCGCAGAGGACCGCGAGCCGCGGCCTTGCGATCACCACGAAGTCTTTGCCGGCCGGCAGCGAGGCATCCGCCTCTGCCAGCAGCGACCAGAGATCCGGGCTGCATCCCGCCTCGCGCCTCTCGGCCAACACGGCGGCAGCGCCCGGCGCCGGGCTCCTCCGCTCCACCGCCGGGGGCGAGCCCGCGGACCTGGGCACCGGCACCTCCGGCAGCCCGGCGGCCAGCAGTCGCACCTCGGCGTCGCCGGCCGGCGCAGCCGCCAGGCCCCGGACCTCAGTGGCACCGGCCGGCGGACCGGCAGCCGGCAGCCGCACCGCCGCGCGGCCCTCCGGCCGACCGGGAGCCGATCGCCCCTTCGTTCCGCCCTGCACCGACCCGGCGGTCCCAACTTCCCGGCCGCCTCCCGGCGTGCCCGGCCCGGCGAGGTCCACCGCCGCGTCCACCTCCACGCTGGGCTCGACCAGCCAGATCGTGCCGGCAACCGGCCGCCGGGCGAGCGACGGCCCGGCCAGCGCCAGGGTCACCGCCGCGAGAAGAAGGCAGCGCAGCAGCAGCAGCCAGGGCCGCGACGGGCGCCACCGCGCGCCCGAGGCCAGCGCCGCCTCGCGCAGCAGCCGCACGCTCGGCCAGCGCCGCCGCACCCCGCGCCCGCGGCCCAGGAGATGGAGCGCCACCGGAAAAAGCAGCGCGAACCCCGACCAGAGCCAGGCCGCCGCGGCGAAGCTCACCCTGAACCCTCACCCTGCAGCACTGCCCATCCTCCTGGCCCCGCTGACCACGCCGGCCACGCCGGCCACGCGGACGGCACCGTCGCGTCCGTCCACCGTGGCATCCGCCCATTCCACTCTTTCCGCAACTCCGTCATGGCGCGCACTCCGGCATCCTCTCGACGGGCTCCCCGGCACGCCTGCCCCCAGCCGCCGCACCCCGCGCCATCCCCGCTCGACGGCTCCGGGCCATGGCGCTAGGGCAGCCGCTGCCGGCGCAGCAGGAAGCCGCGCAGCGCCGCATCGAGGCGCTGATCGGTGCGCAGCTCCGCCAGCGCCACGCCCAGGGCCGCCAGGTCGCGGCGCAGCGCCTCGCGGTGGGCGGCGAAGCGGGCGCGGTACTCCGCCCGCAGCGCGGCGCCGCCGGCCCCCACCCGCGCGCCGCTCTCGGCATCCTCGAAGACCGTGTCGCCGCCCGCCGGCAGCTCGATCTCCAGGGGCGACAGGAAGCGCAGCAGCAGCACCTCGTGACGCAGCGCCCGCCACGCCGCGACCGCCCGCCGCAGCTCGGCGCCGCGCTCCCAGCCGTCGGTCAGCACCACGATCAGCTCGCGCTCGCGCCGCGGCGCGAGCCGCGCGAGCAGCTCCGCCGGCTCCGGCCAGGCGCCGCCGGGGGCGATCCCGGCAAGCTCGTACAGGAAGCCGCTCAGACCGCGGATGCCGGCCGCGCCGCGCGCACCGCCGCCGTCGCCGTGCTGCCCGGCGGCCCCGGCGCCCGCCGCACCGCCTTCTCCTCCCTGCCCACCGCCGCCGCCCTGGGAGTCCGCCTCCCGCCGGCGGGCGCCCCCCGGCCGCGCCTCCTGCCCCCCCACCACGCTCAGCATCAGGCGGTCGCCGTGCC
>JASLEW010000945.1 GCA_030150965.1 Thermoanaerobaculia bacterium
GAGCTTCGGGCCGGACACGCCGCTCGCCGGTCTCGACTCGCTCTCGGCGCTGGAGCTCAAGCACGCCGTCGAGTCCGGCCTCGGCGTCGTCCTGCCGCTCGCGCCGCTGCTCGCGGGAGCGCCGCTCCAGGCCCTGGTGGAGACGGTGGAGGCGGCGCTCGCTGCGCAGGGCTCCGGTGCCGAGGGTCGCATGACGGCCGGCGCCGGCGGCTCGGTGCCGGGTGCCGCGGGCCGAGTGCCGGTTGAGGGTGGGGCAGATCTCCTTCTGTCCGGTCTGGACGGCCGGGAGCCTGCCGAGTTTCCCCTCTCCTACGGCCAGCGGGCGATCTGGTACCTAGAGCGGCTGGCGCCCGAGGCCGCGGCCTACAACATCGCGGCGGCGGCGCGGGTGGCGCAGGGGCTCGACGCCGCGGCCCTGGAGGCGGCCTGGCGGGCGCTCGCGGCGCGGCACCGGGTGCTGCGCACCACCTTTGCGGCGCACGACGGCGACCCGCTGCAGCGCGTGCACGAGCGGCTGGACGCCGACTTCGCCGTGCTGCCCGCGCTGGCCATGCCACCGGACGCCCCGCCGGAGCAGCGCCTCGCGCTGCGCGCCGAGCGGCTGCGCGGCGAGGCGTTCCGCCCCTTCGCCCTGGAAGACGGGCCGCTGCTGCGCCTGCGCGTCCTGCCGGGCGACGGCGAGGAGCGGCTGGTGCTGCTCGCCGTCCACCACCTGGTGACCGACTTCTGGTCGCTCGGCCTGCTGCTGCGCGAGCTGGGAGCGCTGTACCGCGAGGCGGCCGGCGGCGCGATGTCAGAGCCAGGGGAGCCAGCGGAGCCAGTGGAGCCGGCGGAGCTGGGGGCGCCGGCCGCGCCGGCGGTCAGCTACGCCGGCTACGTCGAGTGGCAGCGGCGGCACCTGGCCGGAGCCGCGGGCGAGCGGCTGTGGGAGCACTGGCGGCAGCGCCTGGCGGGCGAGCCGAGCGATCTCGACCTGCCGACCGACCGGCCCCGTCCGCCGGTTGCGACCCACCACGGCGACAGCGCTGCCCTGTGCCTGGGCGCCGCGGCGGCGTCGCTGCTGGGAGCGCTGGGGCGCGAGCGCGGCGCGACGCTCTACACCATCCTCCTCGCCGGCTTCCAGGCGCTGCTGCATCGCGCCAGCGGCCAGGACGCCGTGGCGGTGGGCTCGCCGGTTGCCGGCCGCACCCGCGCCGCGCTCGCCGGGCTGCCCGGCTGCCTGGTCAACGCGGTGGTGCTGCCCGCCGGCTTCGCCGACAACCCCAGCTTCGCCGAGCACCTGGAGCGCACCGGCCGCGACGTGCGCGCCGCCCTGGAGCACCAGGACTTCCCGTTCCCGCTGCTCGCCGAGCGGCTGCGCCCGCAGCGCGATCCCAGCCGGTCGCCGCTGTTCCAGGTGCTGTTCACCCTGCAGCGCTCGCCGCTCGCGGGCGGCCCGGCGCTCGCCGCCCTCGCCCTCGAACAGCCGCTGGCGCCGGTGGAGGTGGGCGGGCTCGCGCTGCTGCCGGTGGCGCTGCCGCGGCGCCCGGCGCAGTTCGACCTGGCGCTCGAGGCCGCCGAGATCGCGGGGCGGATCGCCCTGGTCCTGCGCTACAACACGGATCTCTTCGACGCCGCGACCGCCGGCCGCATGCTCGGCCACCTCGCGGTGCTGCTCGCCGCGGCGGCGGAGCGGCCGGCGGTGGCGGTGGGCGACCTGCCGCTGCTCTCCGCCGCCGAGCACCGGCAGCTGGCGGCGGCGGCCGGGGCCAGCGCGCGGCCGTTCCCCGACGGGCCCTGCCTCCACCACCTCTGCGCCCAGGCGGCGCGGCAGGCGCCGGACGGCGTCGCCGTCGAGATGGAGGGGGCCTGGCTGAGCCGCGGCGAGCTCGAGCGCCGCGCCGACCGCCTCGCCCGCCACCTGCGCCGCCTGGGCGCCGGCCTCGACCGGCCGGTGGCGCTCTACCTGGAGCGCTCTCCCGAGATGGTGGTGGCGCTGCTCGCGACGCTCAAGGCGGGCGGCGGCTACCTGCCGCTCGACCCCTCCTACCCCGAGGAGCGGCTGCGCTTCATGCTGCAGGATGCAGCGGCACGGGTCCTGGTCACCGGCGGGCGGCTCAGGGCGCCGGCCTGGTACGACGGCGCGGTCCTGGCGCTCGACGCCGGCTGGCCGCGGCCGGCGGAGGAGGGCGGCCAGCCGGGGGCCCCCTGGGCGCCGGGTGCACCGAGGGCTCCGGAGGCGCCGGACGCTCCAGAGGTGCCCGAGGCCCCGGAGGCTCCCGAGGGCCCAGCCGATGCCCGGTCCCTGGCCTACCTGATCTACACCTCGGGCTCGACCGGCACCCCCAAGGGGGTGCTGGTCCCGCACCGCGGCGTGGTCAACTTCCTGGCCTCGATGCTGCGCGAGCCGGGCCTCGCGGCCGGCGGCGTGCTGCTGTCGGTGACCACGCTCGCCTTCGACATCGCGGCGCTGGAGATCTTCCTGCCGCTCCTCGCCGGCGCCCGCCTGGCGCTGGTCGGGCGCGAGACGGCGGGCGACGGCATCGCCCTCGCCGCCGCGCTGGAGCGCGGCCAGGCCACCGCCATGCAGGCGACCCCCGCCACCTGGCGGCTGCTCCTCGCCACCGGTTGGCGCGGCTGCCCCGGCCTCGCCATGCTCTGCGGCGGCGAGGCGCTGCCGCGCGAGCTGGCCGCCGAGCTCCTCGCCCTGCCGCGCCACGGCGCGCTGTGGAACCTCTACGGGCCGACCGAGACCACCATCTGGTCGGCCGCCGGGGAGGTGGCGGCGGGGGAAGGACCGGTGCCGCTCGGCGCGCCGATCGCCAACACCACGCTCCACCTGCTCGACCGGCGCTGGCAGCCGGTGCCGCTCGGGGTGGCGGGGGAGGTCTGGATCGGCGGCGCCGGGGTGGCCCGCGGCTACCACCGGCGTCCGGAGCTGACCGCCGAGCGCTTCGTGCCCGACCCGTTCGCGCCGGCGGCGGGGGACAGCGGAGGGCGCCTCTACCGCACCGGCGACCTGGCGCGGCGGCGCGCCGGCGGCGCCATCGAGTTCCTGGGCCGCATCGATCACCAGGTGAAGGTGCGTGGCCACCGCATCGAGCTGGGCGAGATCGAGAGCTGCCTGGCGCGGCACCCCGC
>JASLEW010000094.1 GCA_030150965.1 Thermoanaerobaculia bacterium
CTCGTCCAGGCCGTCGCCCGCCGCCTGGCGGCCGACGGCCTGGACGAGCAGGGGCTGCTGGCCCTGCTCGGCGAGCCGGCCGCGTCGCTGGCCGCCGCCGCCGGCGAGGCGCCGGCATGGCTCGCCGACCTGCGCAGCGCCTACGGCGCGCCGCGCCCGCCGGCCTTCCCCCTGGAGGAGGTGGCCGGCGCCGGCCGCTACGGGCGCCTCCTCGCCGTGGTCCGCCCCCTGCTCGACCAGGCCTGGGAGCGCCTGGTGTCCGACCTCGAGGAGCTGGCCGCCGCCGCCGCGGCGCCGCTCTTTGCGCCGCGGCCGGCCGCCCGCATGCTCGCCACCGGCCTCGTGCCGCACCTGATGTTCCTCCTCGGACGCACCCTGGCGGTCGAGCTGCAGACCGCCGCCCGGGGCATCGACGGCGGGGAGGGCGGCGGCCTGGAGGGAGCCACGCCCGAGGAGCGTTACGACGCTTTCGCCGGCCGGCTCGCCGACCCCGCCGCCGCCCTGGCGCTGCTGCGCCGCTACCCGGTCCTGGCGCGCCAGGCGAGCGAGACGGCGGCGCGCTGGGCCGCCAACGGCGCCGAGCTCCTCCGCCACCTGACGGCCGATGCCGGGCGGCTGCGCGAGACCTTCTCGCCCGCCGCGCCCCTCGGCTCCCTGGTGGAGCTCCGCACCGGTCTCGGCGACTCCCACCGCGGCGGCCGGACGGTGACCCTGCTGCGCTTCGACAGCGGCCTCGGGCTGGTCTACAAGCCGCGCTCCCTGGCGGTCGACGCCGCCTTCCAGGACCTGCTCGACTGGACCGCCGCCCGCGGCTTCACCCCCGCCCTCCGCCGGCTGCGCGTGCTCGACGCCGGCGGCCACGGTTGGGCCGAGCTGGTCACCGCCGCGCCGTGCGCCGACGGCGCCGCGGTCGAGCGCTTCTACCAGCGCCAGGGCGGCTACCTGGCCCTCCTCCACGTGCTGTCGGCGACCGACATGCACCACGAGAACCTGATCGCCGCCGGCGAGCACCCGTTCCTGGTGGACCTCGAAGCGCTCTTCCATCCGCTCGACCAGACCTGGGGCGCCCCCGTCAAGGGGACGCCGCTGCCCGACACCGTGCTGCGCGTCGGCTTCCTGCCCACCGGCGGCTGGGGCGCCGTGGACGGCCAGGGGGGCGCCGACCTGAGCGGCCTGGCGGCGGCCCCCGGCCAGGTGCCGATGCAACCGGTGCTGCGCCTCGAGGACGGCGGCACCGACCGCATGCGCTACCGCCTCAAGCCGTTCGAGGTGCCCATCGGCGACCACCGGCCGACCCTGGAGGGCGCCGGCGTGGACCTCGCCGCCTACGCCCCGGCGGTCGAGGCCGGCTTCGACCGCATGCTGCGCCTGCTCGCCGCCCACCGCGAGGAGCTCCTCGCCGCCGGCGGCCCGCTCGCCGCCTTCGCCCCCCTGCGGGTGCGCGTCCTGCTGCGCCTGACCATGGCCTACGGCGGCGTGCTGGTCGACGGGCAGCACCCCTTCGTGCTCGGCGACGCGCTGGACCGCGACCGCCTCGCCGACCGGCTCTGGGCGGCGGCGGGCGACCTGCCCGCGCTGTTCCGGGTGGTGCCGGCCGAGCGGCGCGACCTGCTGCGCGGCGACGTGCCCCTGCTCACCTGCCTGCCTGGCGGGCGCGATGTGTTCGCCAGCGACGGCGAGGTCATCCCCGGCCTGCTGGACGGCACGGCGCTCGAGCAGACCGCGGCGCGCCTGCGCGCCCTCGACGACCGCGAGGCCGCGCGCCAGCGCTGGCTGGTCCGCACCGCCCTCGACGGCGCCGTGGGCTCCCGCGGCGAGCCGCTCGACTACGACCTCCCCGCGGCGCCGGCCGGCGCGGCCGCCGCCGACCTCCTGGCGGCCGCCCACCAGGCCGGGCGCTGGCTCGACGCGCTCGCCTTCCGCCGCGGCGGCGGCGCCTTCTGGTTCGGGCCCAACATCCTGGCCGGCACGCCGCGCTGGGTGGTGGCGCCGGTCGGCCCCGACCTCCACCTGGGCACCGCCGGCATCGCGCTCTTCCTCGCCCACCTCGGCGAGGTGAGCGGCGACGGGCGGATGACCGAGCTGGCGCGCGCGGCCACCGTCGTCCTGCGCGAGCAGAGCGCTCCCGCCGCCCGGCATCTCGGCACCTCCGTCGGCGCCTATGCCGGCTGGGGCGGCGTCATCTACGCCCTCACCCACCTGGGCGTCCTGTGGCAGGACGACAGCCTGCTCGACGCCGCCGAGAGCGCGGCCGAGGCGGCGGCGCCGCACATCGCCGCCGACACCCTGAGCGATCTGGTGGGCGGCGCCGCCGGCTGCCTGATGTGCCTGCTCGGACTCTGGCGGGTGCGCCCCGCGGAGCGCATCCTGGACCTCGCCCGGCGCTGCGGCGAGCGCCTCCTGGAGCGCGCCGTGCCGGCGGCGGGCGGGCTCGGCTGGGTGCTGGACATCGCCGGACCGCGGCCCCTGGCCGGCTTCTCGCACGGTGCGGCGGGGATCGCGTGGGCGCTCCTCCAGCTCGCGGCGGTGAGCGGCGACGAGCGCTTCCGCCGGGCGGCGTGCGGCGGCCTGGCCTACGAGCGCGCCCTCTACTCCCCGTCCCGCCGCAACTGGCCCGACCTGCGCGCCGGCGCCGGTCCGGTTGCGGGCGAGCCGCACTTCATGTGCGCCTGGTGCCACGGCGCGGCGGGCATCGCCCTGGGCCGGCTCGACAGCCTCCACCTCCTCGACGGAGCGGACCGCGAGGCGGCGCGGCGCGACGCCGAGATCGCCATCGACACCACCCTCGCCGCCGGCTTCGGCAAGAGCCACTGCCTCTGCCACGGCGACCTCGGCAACCTGGAGGTGCTGACCCTGGCGGCCGAGCGCCTCGGCCGTCCCGACCTCGGCGAGCGCCGCGACCGCCTTGCCGCGGCCGTCCTCGCCGACCTCGAGCAGGCCGGCTGGCGCTGCGGCCTCACCACCCGCGCCGAGGCGCCCGGCATGCTCGTGGGGGTCGCCGGCATCGGCCACGGCCTGCTGCGCCTGGCGGCGCCGGAGCGCGTGCCGTCCGTGCTCACCCTGGCGCCGCCGCCACCCCACCGCTCTCCGGCTGGGATGACCTCAGCCGGTCTTGCAGCAAGGAGAAACGCATGAAGAAGATCGACGTCGCCCGCGCCTGGAGGGACGAGGACTACTACCTGAGCCTCACCGCCGAGGAGCGGGCCCTCCTGCCGGACAACCCCGCCGCCGCGATCACCCTGGCGGACGACAGCCTGCGCACCGTCAACGCCGGCGCCAACACCTCGCTCGTCAACACCTGCGGCCAATCGGCGCTCTGCTCGCCCTGCCCGCCGTACAACTGCTACTAGCGTTCCCTGCCGCGGACGGCCGCCCCAACCGGTCCGGCCGCCCGCGGCCTTCCATCGGATCCCATCCGTCACCAGATGGAACGTCGTTCCGCCCGGGCATCGGGACCGGTCGCGCGGGTGGTGGTCAGCGCGAGCACGGGGTGGCGAGACAGCGGCGTGACTAGCTAGGCACCGAACTGGCGGAGATGATGATCCAGGTGCTTGTACATCAAGATGCCCCATTCCGGCGGCGTCAGCGGGCCAAAAAACGGATGTGGGTGGTTCGTGCAGACCGCTGCCCCGCCCGCATCGAACCTGTCGATGAGCGAGCAGAGGCGCGCGCGCTCCGCTTCGAGATCGCGTTCGCCGTCGATGACCAGCGCGCGCGAGGTGGGTGAGCTGCGACGGAGCTGCTCGTCGTTGCCGACGACCCTGGGCTTGATCGCCGAACCTATCAGCCGCCCCATCAGTGCGCGAGGTGGCCTTATCTCCCCCATCGCCATCTCCAATCCAGACGCGCAATGGGCGACGGCCTGAGCCACGCTCATCCTGCCCCACTGCCGCTCGCTGTCGATTTGCAGGCTATTGATGCGCTGCTTCAATTGCTCCGCGTGCGCGCTCTCGAACAAACTCTTCATTGAACTATCCCCCCTTTCATGCAAGGCAGAGCTCGTCGCCACCTCACCTCCTTTGGTAAGCATCTACAATCATCCGTGCGCGCTGCACCCGCTGCGGGGTCCCGTTGCGGCCAGAAGGGAGATCGTAGATGCGACACACTGCCTGGAAACGCCTCGCGCTCGTACTTGTGGCGGTCATGGCTGCCGATCTGCTGACGCTCCTGGGGATGGCCGTGCTTGGAGGTGGACGGGCGGCCCTGGTTGCGAGGCGGGCAGAGGTCGTTGAGCGCGCGGCGGGCGAAAGCCAATCCCTGGCGGGAGCGGCGCAGCCGGTCGAACTGGCCCCCCTCCGTGCGGAGACTCCAAGCGCCCAGGTGGTGCTTCACCCGTTCCTCGGATATGTGTTGAACCCCGAGGTCAGCGAGTGGCGCACACCGCGCGGACGGATCGTGAAGCCGCAGATCACGGAGGACGGATTCGAGGCCACCCCTGATCCTCCAGCGGACGCCGATCCTGACACGGTCGAAGTCGGACTGTTCGGCGGATCGGTGGCGACCTTCATGTGCACCGATGGGCGCACCGCGCTCCTCTCGGAACTCAGCAAGGCCCCCAAGTTCAAGGACAGGCGGCTCGCTTTACGCTGCTTCGCCCTCGGCGGCTATAAGCAGCCGCAGCAACTCATGGCGCTGGCATATCTCCTGGCCAGCGGCCGCAAGCTCGACCTCGTCATCAATCTTGACGGCTTCAATGAGGTGGCTCTACCTCCCGCAGAGAACCGGCCGGCTGGAGTCTTCCCTTTCTACCCGCGGGGATGGCGCACGCTCGTGGAGGGCATCCCGGACCTCAAGCGCCTGCGCCTCGTTGGCGGGATCGTTGATCTTGAAGACCGGCGGGTCGCCCTCGCACGAACGTTTTCGCACGCGCCATGGCGTTACAGCGCCCTTTGCAATCTGCTCTGGGACGCTCTCGATCGCAGAGCCGCTGCGAAGCTCAGCGAGGCTCAGCTGACGCTGGCACGCACCGTGCCCAATGATCGGGGCCACTTCCTCGGCCATGGACCGAGAAGCGACGATCGCAACGA
>JASLEW010000133.1 GCA_030150965.1 Thermoanaerobaculia bacterium
CAGGGGCCGTCGCCGGCGCGGGGGCTGCTGCCGGAGACGCCCCGGGCACGCCGGGGACCGGCGCCGCCGGCGCCGCGGTGCCGGAAGCGCTGCCGCAGAGCGCGACGGCCAGGAACGGCGCGAGGAGGCAGCGCCGCCGCGCGGGCGGGCGCGGCGAGGACAGGGAAGCGTTGCGGCTCATCGCGTCACCTCCCGCGTGGCCGGAGCGGCGTTGTCGGAGCCAGGGGTGCCAGGAGAGCCGGGGAGGCCGGGGGGGATGCCGGAGCCGGGGGATGCGTCGGCCGCGTCGGCGGCGCGAATCCTGGCGATGAAGATGTCTTCGAGCGAGGGCGCGATCGGCCGCGCCTCCTGCACCTCGACGCCGGCCGCGCCCAGGTCGGCGGCGAGGCGGGCGCAGGCGGCCGCGGCCTGGGCCGCCGCGACGCCGCGCAGCGTGACGTGAAGTCGCTCGCCGAAGGCCTCGACCTCGGCCATCTCGGGCCGCGCGCCCAGCAGCTCCTCGACCCGCGCCTTGGGGGTGGCGATGACCTCCAGGAGCGCCTCGCGCTCGGCCGCGCGGGCCCGCAGCGCCTCGGGGCTGCTGACGTTGAGCAGCCGCCCGCGGTCCATCAGCGCCACCCGCTGGCAGCGCTCGGCCTCGTCGAGGTAGGGCGTGGTCAGCAGGATCGTCAGCCCGTCGCGCTGCAGCTGGGTCAAAATGCGCCAGAAGTCGCGCCGCGACACCGGGTCCACGCCGGTCGTCGGCTCGTCCATCACCAGCAGCTCGGGCGTGTGGACGAGCGTGCAGGCCAGGGCCAGCTTCTGCTTCATGCCGCCGGACAGCCGGTCGGCGAGGCGCCCGCGGAAGGGCGTCATGCGCAGCCGGTCAAGCAGCTGATCGCGCCGCGGACGCCAGTCCGCGACGCCGTGGATGGCGGCGAAGAAGGCGATGTTCTCGTCCACCGACAGGTCGCCGTAGAGCGAGAAGCGCTGCGACAGATAGCCCAGGCGCCGGCTCAGCTCGGCGCCGCGGCGCACCGGATCGAGGCCGCAGGTGCGCACCGTGCCCTGATGCGGCGCGAGCAGCCCGAGGATGACGCGCAACGTCGTCGTCTTGCCCGCGCCGTCCGGGCCGATGAGCCCGAACATCTCGCCGCGCTCGACGGTGAAGCTCACCTCGCGCGCCGCCACCAGGCTGCCGTAGCGGCGGGTCATGCCGGCGACGTCGATCATCGTGTCCATCGCTGCAACCTCGCCTCGGCCGGCATGCCGGGCTTGAACAGGCCGTCCCGGTTGTCGAGGCCGATCTTGACCTTGTAGACCAGCTTCACCCGCTCGTCGCGCGTCTGCACGTTCTTGGGGGTGAACTCCGCCGTGGACGCGATGTAGGTGACCCTGCCGCCGCGGCGCTGGCCGGCGTCGGTCGAGACCACCGCCGGCTCGCCCAGGCGGATGCTTCCTAGGTCGGTCTCGGCCAGGTAGACGGTCAGCCAGGCGTTGGCCAGGTCGGTGATCACGCACAGCGGCGCCCCGGGCTGCACCAGCTCGCCCTGCTGCGCGATCTTCTCCGTCACCACCCCGGCCAGCGGGCTCACCACGGTGGCGTCGGCGATCTGCTGGGCGAGGGTGGCGATGCGGGCGTTCATCCCGGCGAGCCGCGCCCGCGCCTCGGCGATCTCCTGCGGCCGGCTGCCGTGGCGCATGCGGGCCAGCGCCTCGCGGGTGGCGCGCAGGTGCGCCGCGGTCATGTCGCGCCGGGTGCGCGCGTCGTCGCGCGATTTGGCGGTCCCCGAGCCGCGGTCGAGCAGCCCCTGCATGCGGTCGAGGTCCTTCTGCGCGCCCTCGAGATCGGCCTGGGCGCTCGCCACCTCCGCTCCCGCCTGGGCGATGTCCTCCGGGCGCGAGCCGGCCAGGCGCAGGTCGAGCTCGGCGCCGGCCTGGTCGCGGTCGGCGCGCGCCTGGCCCAGCGCGAGCCGGGTGTCGGTGGTGTCGATCCGCGCCAGGACGGCGCCCGGCGCCACCACGTCGCCCTCCTGTAAGCCGAAGCTCAGCAGGCGCCCGCCGACCTTGGCGCTGATGTGCACGTCGGTGGCCTCGACGTGGCCGGAGGCGGCGATCTCCCTGGCCTCCTGCGGCCTGCCGCAGCCGGCGAGGGCCGCGCCCGCGAGCGCCGCCATCAAGAGCAGACCGAGCCGGCCGAGCGGGGTGGTCCTCATCCTCAGCTCCTCCTCCTGGAGTGCCGCCGGTCCTCGCGCAGCGGTGGCGAAACGGTCGGCGCCGCGCGCCGCGGCCGCGGGCCGATGGTGGCGAAGAAGCGCGGTCTGCCGGGAGAGGAAGCCGAGGCCGCCGGCCACCCCTCCGTGCAGGCGGCGCGTTGTCCCGGGCTGCGCCCTGGCGGTCACCGGGTCATTCTAGTGGCATGTCCGGGGGACATCGAAGGCGGATGGGCAGGGTGCGGCGGTGGGGCGGGAGGCCGCTCGCCCCTCTTTCCCGCCGCCGGCTTCGTCCTGCAGGGGCAGGGCGCGCAGGCCGCCGACGGGCGCCCGCCCCGCCTGGCGGCGTGGCCGGCAGCCGCGCCCGCGGCCTGCACGCCCGAAGAGGGAGCTACTGGAAGATGCGCTTGTGGCCTGCCTTGACCGTCTGCCAGCCGTCGGGGCAGGAGTTGCGGTCGGGGATCTGCAGGCAGAAGCAGACGTCGCTCGGACCCGAATCCACCGAGCTGGAGCTGCCGGCCGCCACGTGGAGCTCCATCTCCTTGGGCTGGTGCATGCAGGTCCGGTCCTCGCCGCCGTAGCGGGCGAAGACCTGCACGTCGTGATGCGAGTTGTTGACGAAAGTGACCCCGGCCTCTGCCATTCCGGCGGCATGGTCCTGCGCCAGCATGGCGCCGGTGCCGATCATGATGCAGAGAGCGAGCGTGAGCAGGATCCACTTTGCCCTTGAAGCGTGCTGCATGTTTCGATCTCCTCCTGGGGTTGGTTGACCGCGGTCGGCCGCGGTACCGCATACCGCGTCGGGCGGGCCCCGAAGCCACGCCCAGCCGCGCCATCTGCATATACGCAGCCAGCCGCCGGAAGTTCCACAGATTGCGCGAAATCTCTGTCTGGCCGCGCGGCCGGCCCGCCGCGCCCCGGCGGGCGCTCCGCCGCCGCGGGCTCCGGGGAGGGTCGCCTGGCCACGCGGCCAGACAGAGATTACGCGCAATCTGTGGAACTTCCGGCGGCTGGCTGCGTATATGCAGATGGCGCGGCTGGGCGTGGC
>JASLEW010000555.1 GCA_030150965.1 Thermoanaerobaculia bacterium
CGCGGCGGCCAGGCCGGCGAGGGCCTGGCGGTCGATCTTGCCGCTCGCCGTGCGCGGCAGCGCCGCGAGGCGGACGAAGGCCGCGGGCACCAGGTGGGCCGGCAGGCGGGAGCGCAGCGCCGCCAGCAGCTCGCGGTCCGGCGGCGCCTCGCCGGCGATGCAGGCCACCAGGTGCGCCGCGGCGCCGTCGCCGGCCGCCACCACCGCCACCTCGCGCACCCCCTCCTCGCGGCCGAGCAGCGCCTCCACCTCTCCCGGCTCGACGCGGAAGCCGCGCACCTTGACCTGCTGATCGACGCGGCCCAGGAACTCCACCCGTCCGTCGTGCCGCAGCCGCCCGAGGTCGCCGGTGCGGTAGAGGCGCTCGCCGGCGCGCCCGCTCCAGGCGTCCGGCACGAAGCGCTCCGCCGTCAGACTGGCCCGCGCGTGATAGCCGCGCGCCAGGCCGGCGCCGGCGAGGACGATCTCTCCCGGCGCCGGCGGCCAGCACCAGCAGGCGGCTGCCGGCGACCGGCCGGCCGATGGTGGGCGGGCCGGGCTCGCCGCCGGGACCGCCGCGGCCGCCATGTCCGAGATCGCTCCAGGTCGAGTAGGTGGTGTCCTCGGAAGGGCCGTAGAGGTTGAGGATGCGCGCCCCGGGCTGCCCGCGCCGCGCGCGCTCGACCAGCGCCTCCGACAGCGCCTCGCCGGCCAGGTTGACGGTGCGCACCGCGGGCGGCAGCGCCCTCCCGGCCAGCAGCTCGGCGAGGACCGAGGGCACGGTGTTGAGCAGCGTCACCTCGTCCGCCGCCGCCAGCGCCGGCAGGTCGAGGGCGGTGCCGGCCAGGATCACCCGCCCGCCGCGGCAGAGCGGCACCAGCAGCTCGAACACCGAGAGGTCGAAGCAGATCGAGGTCGAGGCCAGCACCCCGGACAGCTCCGCGTCGTCCCACACCCGCCCCGCCCAGGCGACGAGCGCCGCGGCCGACCGGTGCTCGATCGCCACCCCCTTGGGTACTCCCGTCGAGCCCGAGGTGTAGATCAGGTAGGCGAGGTTGCCGCCGGCCGCATCCCCCTCCTCGCCGAGGCGCGGATGCGGCGCCGGCTCCCGGCGCTCGTGACGGCCCCGGTGCTCCTGGCGACCCTGGCGACTCTGATTCGCGGCGTGCGGCCCGCCCGCCACGCCCGGCGGGCCGGATGCGCCATCGTCCACCTCCTCCACCGCGTCCCCGGCCGCCCGCGCGTCCCACGGCAACAGCCGCCCCTCGCCCAGGGTGGCGAGCCGGCCGGCCTGGGCGCGGCTCGCCACCACCAGCGCCACCCCGGCGTCGCGCAGCAGGAAGGCGAGCCGCTCGTCAGGGTACGCCGGATCGAGCGGCACGTAGGCGCCGCCGGCGGCGAGGATGCCGAGCAGCCCGGAGACCATCGCCTCCGAGCGCTCGATGCACAGCCCCACCCTCACCTCCGGCCCGACCCCCTGCCGGCGCAGCCGCCGCGCCAGCTCCGCCGCCCGCGCGGCGAGCCGGCGGTAGCTCCACCGTGCCGGGCCGGCGACCAGCGCCACAGCCTCCGGGGTGCGCCGCGCCTGGGCGGCGAACAGCGCGTGCAGGCGCTCCTCGGTGCTCGCCGGGCTCGCCGCGTTCGCCGGCTCCGCCGCGTCCCTCGCCTCGGCCGGCGCGGCGGTGTCGTTCCACTCGTGCAGCAGCTGGTGGCGCTCCGCGGCGGCCAGCAGCGGCAGGTCGGTGAGCGGCACCGCCGGGCTCGCGGCGGCGGCGGCGGCCAGCGCCTCCAGGTGCCCGAGCAGCCGCTCGGCGGTGGCGCCGTCGAAGAGGGCGCGGTCGGTCTCCAGGCAGAGCGCCAGGCCGTCGCCGAGCGGTGCGGCGAAGAAGGTGGCGTCGAGCAGGGCGGCACGGCGCGGCAGGCGCCGCGGCTCGAGGCTGAGGCCGCCCGCGGTCCAGCGGGTCCCGGGCTCGCCGAGGGCGAAGGCGCCCAGCGCCCGGCCCACCTCGCCCAGGCCGCTCACCCGCTCGTAGGCGAGCAGCACCTGGAAGAGCGGCGGGCGGCCGGCGGCCCGCGCCCCGCCCAGCTCCTCGACCAGCGCCGGGAACGGGTGGTGCTGGTGGGCCAGAGCGCCGAGCATGGCGCTGCGGGCGTCGTCGAGCAGCGTCAGGAAGCTGGTGCCGTCCGCCACCCGCAGGCGCAGCGGCAGCGGGTTGACGAAGTAGCCCACCACCTCGGCGAAGCCGCGCGGCCGGCCGGCGGCCGGGGTGCCGAGGACGGCGTCCTCCTGGCCGCTCGCGCGCCACAGCAGCGCCCGCACCACGGCGAGGAGAGCGCCGTGCAGGGTCGCCCCCTGGCGCGCCGCCAGGCCGCGCAGCCGGCCGGTCAGAGCGTCGGGCCAGCGCCGCCAGCGCGCCGCACCGGCAAAGCCCTGCACCGCCGGCCGGGGGCGGTCGGTGGGCAGCTCGGAGGCGGCCGGCGCCCCGGCGAGCTGGCGGCGCCAGTAGCGCCGCGACCGTTCGCCGGCCGCGCCGGCCAGCATCCCGGCCTGCCAGCCCACGAAGTCGGCATAGCTCGGCGTGAGGCCGGCCGCCGCCGGCAGCGGCCGCCGGTAGGCCCGGCCGAGGTCGCGCAGGAGAAGGGCGAGCGACCAGAGGTCGGCGGCGATGTGATGCACCACCAGAAGGAGCAGGGCGCCGCCCCGCGGCAGCGGCACCAGGCGCACGCGCAGCAGCGGGCCGCGCTCCAGGTCGAAGGGGCGAGCCGCCTCGTCCGCCAAGCGGGCAAGGGCGGCAGCCTCGCCAGCGCCGCTACCGAAGCCATTCCCGCCAGCGCCGCCATCACCGCCATCGCCGCCATCGCCGCGGATGCCGCCGACGCCAACGGCGGCGCCAGCGCTCCTGCCGCCGGCGCCGGCGCCTCCGTCGAGGACCGCCCAATCCACCGCCGCCTCCTCCCCGGCGCGCCGCACCGGCCGGCCGGCATGCTCGGCGAAGGTGGCCGCCAGCGCCGGATGGCGCCGGACGAGCGCGGCGAAGGCGGCGTGCAGGGCCTCCGGATCGGCGTCGCCGTGGAGCCGGACGGCCGCCGCGATGTTGTAGGCGGCGCTCGCGGGCGCCAGGCGTTGCAGGAACCAGAGCGCCTCCTGGCCGCGCGACAGCGGCAGCCCGCCAGCGCTCTCCTCCGTCCCCTCCGGCGCAGGCGGGGCCGCCGAGGCCGCCGCCGCGGCCGGCGGGGCCGCGCCCGCGAGGGCCGGCGC
>JASLEW010000254.1 GCA_030150965.1 Thermoanaerobaculia bacterium
CCGAAGCCCGAGGGGCCGCGCGGCCGCGGCCTCGGCGCGCCGACCGAGACGGTGTTCCGCTGCGCGGCCTGCGGCGCCAAGCGGCTGGTGGCCGCCGAGGCCGGCCATCCCGACGCCCTGGCGCCGGACGCCACCTGCGCGCGCTGCGGCGCCGACCTCCACACCTGCACCAATTGCGTGCACTTCGACACCGGGAGCCACTGGGAGTGCCGGCGCCATGCCGAGCTGCCGGCGCGCATCGCCAAGAAGAGCACGCGCAACGAGTGCGCGCTCTTCCTGCCCCGGACGGCGCAGGAGTTCGGCGCCGATCGCGACCGGCCGGCCGCATCCAACGACCCGCGGGCGGCCTTCGACGCCCTGTTCAAGATCTGAGGCGCGGCGGGGGAGGGCGGGGAGCGTCCGCGGGCCTTTGCAGAGGGGCGGCTGGGGCTCGCCGGGCCGGCGGCCGGCCGGGCCGCCGCCCTGCACCGCCCTTGATCCGCCATGATCCAGATCGACGACCGCCTCGCCATCGACGAGCAGGACGTGCGCTTCGTGACCTCGCGCAGCGGCGGTCCCGGCGGCCAGAACGTCAACAAGCTGGAGACCCGGGTGACGGCGCGCCTCGACCTCGCCGCCGCGGTGCCGGACGAGGAGCGGCGCTCCCGGCTGCGGCAGCGGCTTGCCACCCGCATCACCCGCGACGGCGTGCTCCAGGTGACGTCGCAGCGCCACCGCACCCAGGCCGCCAACCGCGAGGCCGCCCTGGAGCGGCTGGTCGAGCTGCTGCGCGCGGCCCTGGCCGAGCAGGAGCCGCGCCGGCCGACCCGGCCGTCCCGCGCGGCCCGGGCCCGCCGCCTGCGCGCCAAGCGCCTCCACGCCGCGACCAAACGGGGACGGAACCTGCCCCCCCCGGACGACTAGTGCGGTGCGTCACAAATCTGATATCTAAGGCGTCGAGGCATCCGCGTTTCCCGGCCAGGCGCGCCGACGCAAGCGTAGCGGGGACTACGCTGAGGAGGCGCAACGCCGCCGGAGACGCGGAGGGCCGGCGCATTAGGTAGCGGATTTGTGACGCACCGCACCTAGGAGGAGGGCCCGCCTGCCCGGTCCGGCCGATAGCGTATTCGGAGCTCAGAGGTGCCGCGCCGGGATCGAAACGCTCCGCGGACCCTCGGCCTGGCTCCTCCGCCCGGCGTCCGGGAGGGCAGGGCTCAGCGCAGCCAGTCCTCCAGCTGCACGCGCTCGTCGGTCGCGGCGTCGCGGTACTTGACGATCACCGGCGTATAGAGGGAGAGGCCCCAGTCGCTGCCCTTGCCGCGGCTGACGGCGCGGGCGCCGGGCACGACCACGGCGCCGGCGGGGATCACCAGCGGCGCCTCGTCCTGGAGCCGGCCGGCGCGGTGGATGGTCTCGCGCACCAGGTCGTAGACCGGGGTGGAGCGGGTGAGGATGGTGCCGGCGCCGAGCACGGCGCCGCGCTGGAGGATGGTGCCCTCGTAGACGCCGCAGTTGCCGCCGACCAGGACGTCGTCCTCGACGATCACCGGCAGCGCGCCGGCCGGCTCCAGGACGCCGCCGAGCTGGGCGGCGGCCGAGAGGTGGACGCGCTTGCCGACCTGGGCACAGCTGCCGACCAGGGCGTGCGAGTCGATCATCGAGCCGTCGTCCACGTAGGCGCCGGCGTTGACGTACATGGGCGGCATGCAGGTGACGCCCCGCCCCAGGTAGGCGCCGTCGCGGATGGCCGAGCCGCCGGGCACCAGGCGCAGGCCCGAGCCCTCCTCCAGCCGCCGCAGGGGATAGGTGTCCTTGTCGGCGAAGGGGAGGTGGGGGCCGTCCGCCGGGCCGACCGTGCAGTCCACGGTGCGGCCAAGGCGGAAGCCGAGCAGCAGCCCCTGCTTCACCCAGAGGTTGACCCGCCAGCCGCAGGGCTCGGCGGCGTCCGGCTCGGCGGCGCGCGCCTCGCCGCGGGAGAGCGCCTGACGGAAGCGGCGCAGCAGCTCGTAGTGCTCGGGAGCCGCAGCGGCCGGCGGCGCCTCGTAGAGGCTCTCGATCTCCCGCCGGAGCGCGTCCAGACCCTCGCCGCCGGTACCCGCCACGCTCATCGTGACCGCCGCCGCGCCGTGCGCCGCCGGGGTGTGCGTCAGCCGGCGACCGCCTGGGCCTCGGCATGGGCGGCGCGGGGCCCAGCCGGCGCCTGCTTCAGCGGCAGCATGCCGAGCGCGGCGAGCGTCGCCTCGATGCGCGCCAGGGTCTCGGGCCGCGGCGGCACGCAGGGGAGGCGGTAGACCGGTTCGAGCAGGCCGAGCAGGCCGAGCGCCGCCTTGACCGGGCCGGGGTTGGACTCGATGAACAGCACCTCCATGAGCCTCTGCAGCCGGCGCTGCAGGCGCTGCGCGCCGGCGAAGTCGCCGTCGAGCGCCAGGGCGGTGAGGCGCGCCATCTCGCCGGGCACGACGTTCGAGGCCACCGAGATGATGCCGGTGCCGCCCAGGGAGATGACCGGCAGCGTCATGGCGTCGTCGCCGCTCAGCACGGCGAAGCTCTCCGGCACCAGGACGAAGATGGAGGCGATCTGCGAGATGTTGCCGGACGCCTCCTTGACCGCCGCCACGCGCTCGATCTGCGCCAGCTTCGCCAGGGTGGCGGGCTCGACGTTGCTGCCGGTGCGTCCGGGGACGTTGTAGACCACGATCGGCAGCCGGGTGGCGGCGGCGATCTCGCGGTAGTGCGCGACCAGCCCCTCGGGGGTCGGCTTGTTGTAGGGCGGGGTGGCGGTGAGCAGGCCGTCGGCGCCGAGCGCCTCGACCTCGCGCGCCAGGGCCACCACCGCCCGCGTGTCGCTGCCGCCGGCGCCGGCCACGACCGGCACCTTGCCCTTCGCCTCCTCGACGGTGATCTCGATCACCCGCAGGTGCTCGGCGCGGCTGAGCGTCGGGTTCTCGCCGGTGGTGCCGCAGGGCACCAGGAAGTGGATGCCCTCGGCGATCTGGCGCCGCACCAGGCGGCGCAGGGCTTCTTCGTCCAGGGAGAGATCGCGCCGGAACGGCGTGACCAGGGCGGTACCGCATCCTCGGAACATGACTCATTCCTCCGTCTGAGGGGGGGGAGGGGCGGCGCCGGCGGTGCCGGCGAAGTTGGCCACCTGCTCCCAGACGTCGCTCCAGGCGTGGACGCCGCGGCGTCCGAGCACCCACCGCGCCGCCCGCAGGGCGCCGAGCGCGAAACCGGTGCGGTTGCGCGCCTGATGCTCCAGGCGGATGGTATCAGCCTCGGAGTCGAAGCCGGCGACGTGGGTGCCGGGGATGGCGCCGGCGCGGTTGCTGGCGGTGTCGATCGGCCGCCGGTAGCCGGCGCGCTCCATCACCAGGCGCAGCTCGCGCAGGGTGCCCGACGGGGCGTCGCGCTTGCGGCTGTGGTGGATCTCGTACAACCAGGCGCCGTAGCCGTCGCCGGCCGGGGTGGCGAAGAGCCGCGCCGCCTCGGCCACGATGCGGTAGAACACCTGGACGCCGATCGAGAAATTGGCGCCGTGCACCAGCGCCCCGTGATGCGCCTCGACCGCCGCCGCGACCCGCGGCAGCTGCTCGCTCCAGCCGGTGGTGCCGATCACCATGGGAACGCCCAGTGCCGCCAGGCGCTCGACGGTCTCCGGCACCGCCGCGGCGGTCGAGAAATCGATCGCCACCTCGATGCCGGCAAGCCGCGCCGCGTCGAGCGCCGCGCCGGCGCGGTGGTCGGCGCCGCCGTGGCGCAGCGCCACCTCGAAGCCGTGCGCCGGCGCCAGCTCCTCGACCAGCCGGCTCATGGCGCCGCGGCCGATGAGGGCGAGACGGGTCATGGGGAGGGAGGGCCGGTCATGGGGCGGTGTCGGATGCGTGCCGGGCGCGGTGGTGGATCGGGGGCGGACCTCTACTCGACTATACCCGTGCTGCCGCCCGGGAAAACGCGGCGGTGCAGCTCGACCGCCGCCGCCGGCAGATCCTCCATCTCCACCAGGCAGCGCACGGCGGGAGCGGCCGCGCCGGCGGTCACCAGCCGCGGCTGATAGGCGGCGGCGGCGGCCAGCACCTCGGCCGCCAGCGGCGGATGCGTGGCCAGGTCCTCCGACACCAGCGACATCACCGCCCGGCCGTGCACCGCGCCGACCTCGCCGACCGGTCCGGCCGCGCCGACCGCAGGGCCGGGGGCGCCGGGGGAAGCAGGCGAGCCCGGCGAGCCGGCGGCGGCAGCGCCGGGGGACCCAACGGAGGGGGACCCGACCTCGCCGGCCGGTCCGGCCGCGCCGGCGGCGCTGCCGGGGCCGGGGCCGAGAAGCGCCGCCCGCACCTCCTCCAGGCGGCCGCCGTTGTCGAGCGCCAGCTGGGCGCCGTCGGCGTCCAGGCGCAGGACGAGCAGCGCCGGGCGCAGGCTTTCGACCACCGCGATCACCCGGGCGGGGAAGGCCGGGTCCGGGGCGTGCCGCGGGAAGACGTGGAGCAGGAGGTCGTTGGCGCGGCAGGCGAGCGACTTCACCGCCGGCGGCGCCGCGGCGGCCCGCCGGCCGATCAGCGTCCCCTCGCCGCCGCCGGTGAGCGAGTTGAGGATGCGGATGGGCACCCCGGCCCTGCCGGCGGGTCCGAGGGTGCCGGGATGCGGCTTCTTGGCCCCCGAGCAGGCCAGCTCCAGCGACTCGGCGAACGACAACGTGCGGACGCGCAGCGCCTCCGGCACCAGCCGCGGATCGGCGGTGAGGATGCCGTCCACGTCGGTCCAGATCTGCACCTCGGCGGCGGCGAGCGCGGCGCCGACGATGGCCGCCGAGAAGTCGGACCCCTCCTTGCCGAGCGTGGTCACCACCCCGTCGCGGGTGGCGCCGATGTAGCCGCCGACCACCGGCACCCGGCCCTGCCCGATGGCCGGCAGCATCGCCTGCCGCAGGCGGCGGTCGGTCTCGTCGTAGAGCGGCCGGGCGCGGGTGAAGGCGCCGTCGGTCACCATCACCTGCCGGGCATCGATCCACGCCGACGGCACGCCGAAGCGCGGCAGCGCCAGCGCCAGGATCGCGCTCGCCAGCACCTCGCCGCAGGCGGCGGCGGCGTCGGCGTCGCGGGGGGTGAGGCGGCGCGAATGGGCCAGCCGCACGAGGAGGGCCGAAAGCTCGCTGAACGCGCCCTCCAGCGCCGCGCCGAGCGCCGCGCCGGCGTCCTCCGGCATCACCGCCTCCGCCTCCCTGCGGTGCTGCTCGCGCAGCTCGCCGGCGGTGGCCAGCGCCTCGGCCAGGCTGCCGGCGGCGGCGGCCTCGGCGCTCTCCAGCAGCCGCCGGGTGGTCTTGCCCATCGCCGACACCACCACGACCGGCCGCGCCGCCAGCCGCTCACGGACGAGGCCGGCGACCCGCTCGATCCCCGCCGCCCCGTCCACCGAGCTGCCGCCGAACTTGAGGACGATCACCCGCGGAGTCTACCCGGACTCCGCCCGTCTCTGCCGCGGAGCGCCCCGCCCCCCCGCGCCATCGCGGGGTGCAGCGCCGGCGGCGGCGGGTGGATCGCTGGATCTACACCGTGAGGATGTCGAGGTGATGGGGCTTGGCGCCGCGGAGGCCGGCGAGGTGAATCGCGCGATCGAAGGTCGCCAGGCATCCGTCGCGCTTCACGGCCAGGCCGAGCAGATAGAGGTCGGTCACCTGGCGATGGCTGGCAGGCGCTCTGCTCCCGAACAGGTCGGTTTCGCGAAAAGAGATGTCATCGGGCCAGAAGTGGTGATGTGGGTGGCGGCAGAGGGTCCTGAGACGCTCGGCGATCTGCGCCGGTCGCTCGGCAACCGGCGAGTAGGCAGGGTTGGACAGCACGCGCAAGAGACCGTTTTCGGTGAGCGGACAGGTGGCCCAGCCTGCCGCCTGGTGGACCCCAAACCACTGGTGAGAAGCCTCGTGGTGGAGATGGTCCGGGTCGAACAGCGCGACCAGGACGTTGACGTCCAGCAATGCCACCCGCTTCAAGACTCGTCTCGTAGCCGGTTTACCAGGGTCATCGTGGGTTTGGGGCTGCCCTCCGGCCGGCGGGGCAGCAGCGGCACGCCGTTGCGCAGAGGCGGAGGCTCTCCTGTCTGCAGCGCCTTGCGGGCCAGCTCCGAAAGAATCTTGCCGGCCGTTGAGCCGCGGCTGAGAGAGATCTCCCTGACCGCCTCCAAAATGTCGTCGTCGAGGTCGAGGGTGGTGCGCATGGCTCCGTCAGCATCACGCATCAAGCATCAGATGTCAATCGCCGGGCGTCGCAGCCGTCGCAGCGTCGCTGCCGGTCTGCCGGTAGTACCATAGAGTGGTACAATGACTCCAGGCGGGAGAGCGATGATCGCCAGCTTCCGAGACGACTGGCTGGGGAGGTTTTTCGTTGCGGACGTCCGGGCCAGACAGATCCCCGCGGATCTGGAGAGTCGGCTGTTTCGCAAGCTCCAGATGATCGACGATGCGACGACGGATCAAGATCTGCGCGTTCCACCCAGCAACCACTTTGAGAAGTTGAGTGGCCACCTTGGCGGGTTTCATTCGCTTCGCGTGAATCAACGATGGAGGTTGGTGTTCAGGTGGGATGGCGCCAAGGGCGAAGCGAGCGACGTGTACCTGGACGATCATAGTTACGGTTGAGGTAAGCCATGTTGATGACCAAGCGCAAGCCGGCGAGCGTGGCGGAGATCCTGATCGAGGAGTTCATGGAGCCGATGGGATTGACCCAGGCCGCCCTTGCCGAGGCCATGGGAGTACCGCGCAAGCATGTCAACGAGCTGTGCAAAGAGCGCCGAGCTGTCACCGCCGCAACAGCGCTCATCCTGGCCCGCGTGTTCGGCAACAGTCCGGATTTCTGGTTGAACGTCCAGCGGCGCACCGACCTCTGGAAGGTCCTGCACAGTGCGCGCGAACGCCAGCGAATCGAGAGAGCCAGGCCGCTGCACCCAGCCGCATGAGCAGAGCGGCCAGCAGGGCGACGGCCGCCGGTCGCTGCTCGAAAGATCCGCGGCATCTCGGTCAACTTTGATGGCCAGAGACCAGCCAAGCATAGCTTCCAGATGCTCTCCCGCGTGTGGCGAGACGATCCGAATGCCGGTCAGGCCGTGTACGACGGCCGAGTTGGCCGATCATCTCGTCCGGTTGTACCTCTTGGTTACAGAATCCTGACCTGTCGGGATCGTCACGCGAGATACGAGACGCCGATCCACGCCGCCGGCGGTCCTCTCAGGGCAGGCGCGACATCTCCAGGTGGAGGACCTGGCGCAGCTCGCGGTGGACGGTGAGCTGGTCGCCGTCCACGGTGATGCCGGTGAAGTCGCCGCTGCCGGCGATCGTCGATTCGCGCGCCACCGGTGGCAGGGCCGGGTCGACGGGCACGGTGGTGGAGCCGGTGATCGTCATGGTGGTCATCGTGCCCAGCAGGCCGCCCGGCATGCTGCCGGCCTTGAACGAGCCCTGGTGGGCGGTGATCTTCCACTGCACCACCAGGCAGGGCACGCCTTTCACCTGCCGCTCCGCCGCCAGGGTCACCGTGCCGGAGACGCCGCGCGGATCGAAGGTCACCTGCTGGGCGCCGGTGTGGGCGAAGAGCGCGGTGTTGGCCGGCCACGAGGCGCCGACCCGCTGGCGGTCGCGGGTGCCGAAGAGGTCGTCGTCGTTCGGGTCGTCGTCGTTGCGCAGCCCGGCCGCCGTGGCCAGCGCCTCCTGGAGGTCGGCGGCGATGGGGGTGCCGTTGAGATCGACCACCCGCTGCCGCCCCTGGAGCGAGGCGGTGTAGGTCTCGCCGGGCTTGGCCAGCTCGACGGTGACGCCGGCGCTGGTCTTGTTGAGCCGCCGCACGGTGACCTCCACCCGCCGCGGGTTGCCTTCCGGGCTCACCTCCAGCACCTTGGTCGCCACCACGTAGCTGATCACCGTGTCGTGCTGCTCGCGCATCTGGGTGCTGGCGGCGCCGCCCGACGACTTGTCGTCCGACTCCACGGAGCCGACCACCAGGCGCTTCAGCCCGACGGCGGCCGTGCGGTTGAGCCGCACGGCATAGTCCTGTCCGGCGGGCGCCCTGGGCGGGACCGCCGCGCCCGGCGCGGCCGGTGTGACCGGCGTCGCCGGCGTGGAGTGTGCCGCCGGCGCCGCGGTCGCGGCCGGCGGCGCGGCATGGAGGTCTCCCGGCAAGGCGCCGACGACCCCAATGAGGCTGACGACGCCAAGGGCGCCGACGACGCTCGCGGCGCCCATGCCCCCCACCCTGACCAAGACGCCCACGACTCTGGCAAAGCCGACGCCGCCGCCCACGGCGCCGGCACCTTTCTCTGCCTCCAGGGTGCCTGCGGCCACGGTGCCGATGGTGCCGACGGTGCCGACCGTGCCGTCGGAGCCGGCGCGGGCCGTCGCAGCCGGCGATCTGCCGTTGGCGCTGCGCAGGGCGGCTGGCGGAGCCAGGCGGAGCCGGCTGGAAGGGCTGCGGGCGGTGCGCCAGAGCGTCATCTCTTCTGCTCAGTCCGCTCCGGCGGCACGGGGCGCGATGCGGTCGATCTCGGCGAGATCGTCCGCGCCGAGCTGCCAGCCGGCCGCGGCGACGTTGGCGCGCACCTGCTCGGCGGCGGTGGCGCCGGCGATGACCGAGGCCACGCTGCGGTGGCGCAGCAGCCAGGAGAAGGCCAGCTCCAGCAGCGAGTGCCCCCGCGCCTCGGCGAAGTCGGCCAGCGCTTGGGCGGCCTCGCGGTTGCGGTCGGTCATGAAGCGGCGCGCCAGGCCGCCCTCGCCGGTCAACCGGGTATCCTGCGGCGGCGGCGCGCCGCGCCGGTACTTGCCGCTCAAGAGGCCGCTGGCGAGCGGGAAGAAGGGGAGGAAGGCGAGCCCCTCGCGCTCGCACTCGCCCAGCACCTCGGCCTCCGGGTCGCGGTGCAGCAGGCTGTACTCGTTCTGCACGCTGACGAAGCGCGCGGCGCCGTCGCGCACCGCCGCCCGCGCCTCGCGCAGCTGGGCGGCGGTGAAGTTCGAGCAGCCGATCTCGCGCACCTTGCCGGCGCGCACCAGGCCGTCGAGCGCCGCCAGGGTGTCGGCGATCGGCGTCGTGGCGTCGGGGGTGTGGAGCTGGTAGAGATCGATATGGTCGGTGGCCAGCCGCCGCAGGCTGTCCTCGAGCGCCTGCCGGACGTAGACGGGCTTGGCGCCCTGGCGCTGGTCGTCCACCCGCATGCCGAACTTGGTGGCCAGGATCACCCGCTCGCGGCGGCCGGCCAGCGCCCGTCCGAGGAACTGCTCGCTCCGCGTGTCGCCGTAGATGTCGGCGGTGTCGAAGAAGTTGATCCCGGCGTCGAGCGCCGCGTCCACCACCGCCGCCGTGCCCGCGTAGTCGAGCCGCATGCCGAAGTTGTTGCATCCCAGGCCGACGGCCGAGACCGCCAGCGAACCGATGGACCGGGTTTCCATGCGCTGCTCCCTTCGCTTCCCACGTCTGCCGGCCGCCGCCGGCCGGCCTGCCGCGCCCCGGACCGCGCGTCCGGAGCGCCCGCCCCCGATCTTATCCCCGCGCCCCGCCGCCCCGCAGGGCGGCGAGCCCGGCCAGCGCTTCGAGGACGGCGGCGGCGGCGAGCAGGGTCATCAGGCGCAGCGTGGTGCGGAGCCCGGCGGTCTGCTGCGCCAGGTGCTCGTCCAGGGTGGACATGTCGTACTCCGGCAGCTCGGGGTCGATCGCCTGCATCTCGCGGTGCAGGGCCGCCTGCAGGTCCGCCGTGGCGGCGCCGGGCTTCGGCTGGACCAGGAAGTTGATGGTCAGCGGCAGCCGCAGCGGGAACTGGAGCACCGACATGTAGATGTCCGGCCCCGGCGGCTTCCTGGCCTGGATGCCGCCGTGACGCACCTCGCCGGCCACTCCCACGACGGTCATCCACGGCTCGGTGGCCACGGCGCGGGCGTCCTGCTTGATGCGCTTGCCGAGCGGGTCCTGGCCGGGCCACTGCTGCCGCGCCATGGCGCTGCTGACGATGACCTTGTCGCTCACCGCGTCCGCGGCGGTGAAGGCATGCCCGGCGACGAGCGGGATGCCGAGGGTGGCGAAGTAGTCGGGGGAGACCGAGTGCCAGATGGTCACGTAGGTGCCGTCCGGCGTGTCGCTCGCGTGGTCCTCGACGGTGATGTAGCCGCCGACCAGGCGGTCGGTCGGCATGGTCGGGTTGGAGATCGCCACCCGCTCGACGCCGGGGACCGCCGCCAGGCGCGGCAGGTAGCGCCTGCCCAGGAGGCCGGTGACCAGGGCGTTGTCCATGTACTGCGGCCCCTTGAGGTCCATGCGGAAGCTCACCACGCCGCCGGGGCGGAAGCCGAGGTCCTCGCCGGCCGCGCGGCGGAGCTCGCCGCCGGCGGCCACCGCCCTGCCGGTCACCCAGAGCGCCAGGACCACCTCGACGAGCGCGGCGGTCATCGCCACCGAGCGCCAGAGGCGCCGGGCGCCGCCCCGCCGCGCGCTCCCCGGGCCCGCGGAGCGCGACCCCGCGCCGGCAACGC
>JASLEW010000350.1 GCA_030150965.1 Thermoanaerobaculia bacterium
CGCTGCGCGAGATGCGCGACAGCCGCAGTAGATCGTCGATCAGGCCGGCCATGCGCTGCGCCGCCGCCCGCACCCGCGCCAGGCTCTCGCGCTCGGCCGGCGCCAGCCGCTCCCCCGCGTCCTCGGCCAGCGCCTGGCTGAAGCCGTCGATGCCTCGCAGCGGCGCCCGCAGGTCGTGCGACACCGAGTAGCAGAACGCCTCGAGCTCGCTGTTGGCCGTGGCCAGACGATGATTGGCATGGCGTATGGCCTCCTCGGCCTGCCGCCGCTGGCCGACCTCGCGGCGCAGCGCCACCCAGGCCGCCCCGAGCAGCAGCACCGCCACCACCGTCCCGGCGCCAAGCGACAGGTCGGTGCGCCGCACGGCGGCCAGCAGCGTCCGGTCGCGCCGCGCGAGCAGCCGCGTCTCCTCGGCCTCCATCTCGGCCAGCCGGCCCCGCAGCCCTGCCATCAGCCCCCGCTCCTCACGGACGCTCGACAGGCTCACCCCGCCCGCCCCCGTCGCACGGCGCCTGGCGATACCCTGCTCGAGGTTCGCCATCTCGGCCGCCGCCGCCGCTGCATAGGCGGTGAGCCGGCCCTGCTGCAGCGGATTGTCGGCGGTGAGGCGCCGCAGCCTGGCGAGGCACCGCGACATCTCGGCGCTCCCCCGCCCATAGGTGTCGAGGGAGGCATCGTCACCGGTGAGCACGAACCCTCGCTGGCCGCTCTCGGCGTCGAGCATGCCGCTGAGCAGATCGCGCAGCTCGGCGATCACCTCATAGGTGTGCTCCCGCCAGTCGGCATCCGCCACCACCGCCCGGGCACTCGAGAAGGACCGCCAGAAGGCGCCTGCCAGCAGCGCCACGGTGAGCGCGAAGGCGATCTCCGTCAGGTGCAGCTCGACCCAGCTCTTCAACCCGCCCCTCGCTCGCTGCCCTCCGCCCGGTCCAGGACCCCGCGCACCTTGCGCAACAGGTCCTTCTCGCTGAACGGCTTCTCGATCAGCACGCTGCCCGGCTCCACCAGCCTGGTGCAGCCCAGCTCGTCGCCGGTGTAGCCGGACATGTAGAGACACCGCATCTCGGGCCGCATCGCCAGCAGCCGCGCCGCCGCCGCGGGGCCCGTCATGCCCGGCAGCACCACGTCGGTGAGCAGCAGATCGATCGTGCCGCCATACCGCTCGGCAAGCGCGATCGCCGCCGCCGGCGAGTCGGCGGCCAGCACCTCGTAGCCGCCGCCCCGGAGCTGCAGGCCGACGAGCTTGCGCAGCGCCGGGTCGTCCTCGACCATCAACACCGTCGCGGCGCTCATCGGAAGCACGCCGGCGGCCCCGCGTTCGGGCTCCGCGCTCTCGACGCCGGCGGCGGCCAGCGGCAGATGGATGGCGAAACGCGAGCCGCGGCCCGGCTCGCTCGCCACCTCGATACGGCCGCCGCTCTGCTGCACGATGCCGTAGACCGTGGAGAGGCCGAGGCCGGTGCCCCGGCCCTGCTCCTTGGTGGTGAAAAAGGGCTCGAAAATCTGCGACCGCGTCGCCTCGTCCATGCCGGTGCCGTTGTCGGTGACCGACAACACCACCTCCTGCCCCGGTCCGCCGTCGGCGGTCTCGATCGCCAGCCGCCCGCCCGCGGGCATCGCGTCGCGGGCATTGACCGCCAGGTTGACGATCACCTGCTCGAGATGCCCGAGATCCATCACCACCACGCCGCGCGTGGCGCGCAGCCGGGTGACGATCTCGATGTCCTCGCCGATCAGCTGCCGCAGCATGCCCTCGACCCCGGCGACGGCCCGGTTGAGATCCACCGGCTGCGGATTGAGCGCCTGCCGGCGGCTGAAGGTGAGCAGCTGCCGGGTGAGCGCCGCGCCCCGGCGTCCCGCCTTGGCGATCTCCTCCACCGCCACCAGGATCTCCGGGCTGTCCGCCAGCTGCCCGGCGATCAGCTCCGAGTAGCCCAGGATCGTGGTGAGGAGATTGTTGAAATCGTGTGCCACACCGCCCGCCAGCCGCCCCATCGCCTCCTGCTTCTGCGCCTGCCGCAGCTGCTCCTCCAGCCGCTGGCGCTCGGTCACGTCCTCGACCACCGCCAGCAGCGCCCGGCGCCCGGCGAAGGTCACCGGCCGGCTCGCCACCGAGACCTCGAGCAGCTTGCCGAACTTGGTGCGGTGGCGGTGTCGCCCGACCCTCGGCCGGCCGCCGAGCACCGCCTCCACGCCGGCCAGCAGGCTCGGCACCTCCTCCGGCGGGCGGATGTCGATCAGCGTCAGCTTCAGGAACTCGTCGCGCGAGTAACCATAGTGGCTCACCGCCTTGAGATTCACCTCCAGAAAGCGCAGGGTCTCGCCGTCCGCCACCCACATCGGATGCGGCCCCTGATCGAACAGCGAGTGATAGCGTTCCTCCGCCGTGCGCAGCGCCTCGACAGTGCGGCGTTGCTCATCGCGCAACCGGGCCTGCCCGACCGCGTTGCGGATCGCCTGGCCGAGCCTCCCGAGGCGGTCCTTGAGCAGGTAGTCGGTGGCGCCCTCGCGCAGACACTCGACCGCCGCCTCCTCGCCGATGGTGCCCGAGATCACGATCACCGGCACCGTCTGGCAGCGGTCGCGCACCGCGCGCAGCGCCGCCAGCGCGTTGTAGCCCGGCAGCCGGTAGTCGGCGAGGATCAGGTCCCAGGCGCCATCGAGGCCGGCCAGGAACGCCTCCTCGCCGTCGACCCGCGTCACCTCGAAATCCACACCCGCCCGGCGCAGCTCGCGCAGGACGATCGCCGCATCGTCGGCGCTGTCCTCCAGCATCAGGATGCGCAGGGGGGATGGGTCCTCGACCGGCTTGCTGCTCGCGCCACCTGTTTCGTGCTTCATGCTGCTCCCCTCTCAGTAGCCTCTTTCTCTCCGCGGTCCTGCCCGCGATGGGCATCGGGGCTCGGCCGATCGAGCATGGACGCGAGCACCCCGCCGCTGCCGTCAGGACGACATCCCGCCGCCGTTTCGGCGAGGTTCCTCCCCCCAGCCGGCAAGCCGCCGCCACGCGGACGACCAGCGCTCCTGCAACAGCGACGACAGCTCTATAGCATATTCTTCTTATTCGTGCCAGCTGAAAGTCAAGCGGTGGCCTTCCGCACTATGAATCGGCGAGACGGTGAGCGAGCGACGGCCGCGCCGCCTTCCTGCCCGTGGGCGGCCTCCCCTGCACTCCCGGTCTGTGGGATCTGCCGGGCCTGCGGAAAGCGCGGAAAACCGGCGAGGGAGGCTGGATCGCGGCGGCGGGCCTGTTGCCAGCTGCCGCAGGCGGCGGCGGTTCACATGCTCAATTGGAAAGGACGGGGAAAAGCAGGCTGGAGCGGGCGTCCACTCGCCACCTTGAGGCCCACGGGTGTGCTCTCGCCGAGGGGTACGAACGCTAACCGCCAGCCCCGATCAGACGGCGACAAGAAGAAGGGGTAACCCGAGCCACTGGAATCGAGACCTCGGAGGTGGCGGAAGGGATGGGGCGGATAGCAACCGGTGATGGCCAGTTATTGACCCCAACAGATCCTTAGGAGTATCATCTACGCCGATGTAGCGAATGTACTCCATTGCTCAGCTCAGAAGCCGAACCCACGGCTTCTGTTACGACCTGGAGAGGAGGTAGGGTATGTTGCGTTCATTCTGTCTGGTAGCTGCCGTTCTCTTCCTGGCTGTCGGCGCCGCGCATGCCACGCTTGCAGGCGGCTGCGACAACATCGACGGCAAGTCCGTAAAGTCGCTTGCCCCGACGATGACCGCTGCGCCGGGTGTCCACCTGTTCACCGGCAGCCCGGCGACGGCCGTGCGGCCTGCGTCGAACTCGCTGAAGACCGGCCCCATCGTCCTGCCTCTCGGTTGCAGCGCCAGTGACTGTCGAGTCTGCAACGACAACGGTTTGACCTGCCAGCCGGTGCCCGGCGACTGCTGCTGCGTCTAGCGCCACCGCTTTCACACTGCCGCAGAAGAGACCGCGGCGTCCAGCGACAGAGCTCCTGGCTCCGCCGCGGTTCTCTACCCCAGCTCAGTACCGCGCAATGCCGATCCAGGCCACCATCAACCGCGCCTTCAGAGCGGGAGATCAGCTCTCTGTCCCCTTCCCTATGGAACTGCGCCGATGAGTCGGCGGTGGCGAGCCCTCGACGGGTTTGTTCGCTCGCTAGTGTTCCGCACGGTTAGTTCGCATGGTAGTCGCGCCGCAATCCGGCTTCCTGGCCAGGCGCGCCGACGCAAGCGTAGCAGGGACTACGGTGAGGAGGCGCAACGCCGCCAGGGAGCCGGAGGGCAAGCGAATAC
>JASLEW010000388.1 GCA_030150965.1 Thermoanaerobaculia bacterium
CGGCGGCGGCGGGCGCGCACGGCGCGGCGGCGGAGCGGGCGGTGGCGATCGTCGGCATGGCCGGGCGCTTCCCGGGGGCGCCCGACCTCGATGCCTTCTGGCGCAACCTGCGCGACGGGGTCGAATCGATCTCGTTCTTCAGCGACGGCGAGCTCGCCCGGGCGGGGGTGGATCGCGAGCTGCGGCGGAGCCCCGGCTACGTGCCGGCGGCGGGCGTGGTGGCGGACGCCGATCTCTTCGATGCCGGCTTCTTCGACGTCGGCCCGCGGGAGGCGCAGATCATGGACCCGCAGCAGCGGGTGCTCCTGGAGTGCGCCGCCGAGGCGTTGGAGCGGGCCGGCTACGGCGCCGGCAGCCCGGCGGCCGAGGCGGTGCGGATCGGCGTCTTCGCCGGCGGCGGCGCCAGCAGCTACGCGCTGCTCAACCTGGTGGGGCACCCGGAGCTCGACGGCCTGGAGCTGGCGCTCGGCAACGACAAGGATTTCCTCGCCACCCGGCTGTCGTACAAGCTCGACCTCAAGGGACCGGCGCTGACCGTGCAGACGGCGTGCTCGACCGCCCTGGTGGCGGTGCACCTGGCGGCGCGGAGCCTGCTCGACGGCGAGTGCGACCTGGCGGTGGCGGGCGGGGTGAACCTCGCCGCGTCGCAGGCCGAGGGATACGTCTACCAGGAGGGGGGCGTCATCTCGCCGGACGGCCACAACCGCGCGTTCGACGCGCGCGCCCGGGGGACGGTGAGCAGCAACGGCGCCGGAGTCGTGGTGCTCAAGCCGCTGGCGCGGGCGGTGGCGGACGGCGACCCGATCCGCGCCGTGATGCTGGGCTCGGCGCTCAACAACGACGGGGCGGGCAAGGTGGGTTTCACCGCGCCGGCGGAGGAGGGGCAGGCGAGGGTCATCGTGGCGGCGCAGGCGGCGGCGGGAGTGTCGCCCGAGAGCATCGGCTACGTCGAGGCGCACGGCAGCGCCACGCCGGTGGGCGATCCGATCGAGATCGCGGCGCTGACGCGGGCGTTCCGCGCCGGCACGCCGCGGCAGGGGTTCTGCGCCGTCGGCTCGGTCAAGACCAACATCGGCCACACCGGCTCGGCGGCGGGCATCGCCGGTCTGCTGAAGGCGGTGCTGGCGCTGGAGCACGGGCAGATCCCGGCGAACCTGCATTTCGAGCAGCCGAACCCGCGGCTCGGCCTGGCGTCGAGCCCGTTCTACGTCAACCGCGAGCTGGTGGAGTGGCCCTCCGGGGAAGGACGGCGGCGGGCGGGGGTGAGCAGCTTCGGCCTGGGCGGCACCAACGTGCACGTCATTCTTGAGGAGGCGCCGCCCATACCGGCGCCGGAGGAGGCGCCGCCCATACCGGCGCCGGAAGAGGCGCCCCCTATACCGGCGCCGGAAGAGGCGCCGCCCGTACTGGCACCGGAAGCGGCGCCGCTCCTGCCGGCGCCGGAGCAGGCGCCGGCGCCCAGGGGGAGAGCGGCGCGCGCCCCGTCCCGTCGCTGGCAGCCGGTCCTGCTCTCGGCGCGGACCCCGGCTGCGCTGGAGGCGGCGACCGATCGCCTGGTGGCGCACCTGGCGGCGCATCCGGGGGAGGCCCTGGCGGACGTCGCCGCGACGCTCGCCACCGGCCGCAAGGGGCACGAGTGGCGGCGGGCGCTGGTGTGCCGCGACACGGAGGAGGCGCGGCAGGCGCTGGCGGGCCGCGATCCGCGGCGGTTGCTGGAGGGGAGGGTGGACGGTGCGCTGCGGCCGGTGGCGTACCTCTTCTCCGGCCTGGGTGAGCAGTATCCGGCGATGGCTGCCGGGCTGTACCGCGAGGAGCCGGCGTTCGCCGAGCGCCTGGACCGCTGCGCCGCGGTGCTGGCGCCGCTCCTCGGGTTCGATCCGCTGGCGGTGCTGTTCGCCGAGGCGGACGGCGAGGGACAGGAAGGAGCAGCGGAGGACGGCGCCGGGGAGGCGGTGGCAGCCGGGCCGGACCTGCGGCGGATGCTGGGGCGGGACGCGGCAGCGGGGAGCAAGGGCCGGCAAGGAGCAGGGGAGGAAGGCGGCGGGGAGGCGGTGGAGGCCGGTCCGGACCTGCGGCGGATGCTGGGGCGGGGCGCGGCGCAGGAGGGAGCGGCGGAGCGGCTGGCGCGCACGGCGGTGGCGCAGCCGGTGCTGTTCGCGGTGGAGCTGGCGCTGGCGGGACTGTGGCGGGAGTGGGGGGTCGAGCCGCAGGCGATGCTGGGCTACAGCCTGGGCGAGTACGTGGCGGCGTGCCTGGCCGGGGTGTTCAGCGCCGAGGACGGTCTGCGCCTGGTGGCGGAACGCGCGCGGCGGATCGACGCGCTGCCGCCGGGGGCGATGCTGGCGGTGCCGCTGAGCCCCGAGGAGGTGCGCCCGCTGCTCTGCGGCGAGGCGTGGGTGGCGGCGGTCAACGGGCCGCGGCTGACGGTGGTGTCGGGCACGCCGGAGGCGGTCGGGGAGCTGGCCCACCGGCTCGCGGCGCGGGGAACGGCGAGCCGGGCGCTGGCCACGACGCACGCCTTCCACTGCCCGCTGCTGGCGCCGGTGGCGGCGGATCTCGCGGCGCTGCTGCGGGAGATGCCCCTCGCGGCGCCGCGGATCCCCTACCTGTCGAACCTGACGGGGACGTGGATCACGGCGTCGCAGGCGACCGATCCGGACTACTGGGCGGAGCAGCTGTGCCGGCCGGTGCAGTTTGCGGCCGGCGTTGCCGAGCTGTGGCGGGAGCCGCGGCGGGTGCTCCTGGAGATCGGCCCGGGAGCGAGCCTGTCGTCGCTCGCCCTGCAGCAGCAGGCGCCGGCGGGCGCCGACGGGCCGGCGGCCGATCCGGTGGCGGTCTCCTCGCTGCCGGGAGCCTACGAGCGGCAGCCGGACGGCGCCCACCTGCTGGGCACGGCGGCGAAGCTCTGGCTGTCGGGGGTGCGCCTCGACTGGCGGGCGGTCTGGGCGCGGGAGCGGCGGCGCCGCCTGTCGCTGCCCGGCTATCCCTTCGAGCGGCGGCGCTACTGGATCGAGCGCACCGCGGCACAGCCGTGGACGAGGCCGGGCGCGCCGGCCGGGCGGGCAGCGGATACGGCGCCGCGCCTGTACCTGCCGGCATGGCGGCGGACGCCGCCGCTGCCGGCGCCGGCCGACGCCCTGCTGCGGGGAGAGGGCGAGCCCTGGCTGGTGCTGATGGACGCCTCCGGCATCGGCCGGCAGGTGGCGTCGCGGCTGCGGCAGGCGGGGGCGCGGGTGGTGGAGGTGACGCCGGGCGCCGGCTTTGCGGTGCTCGGCCCGGATGCATACCGCATCGACCCGCGCCAGCCGGACGACCACGACCGGCTGTTCCTGGCTCTCACCGGAGCCGGCGTGCCGCGGCCGTGGAGGATCGTCCACCTATGGGGCCTCGAGCCGCTTGGCGTGGCGCCCGCGGCCCAGGGTCTGCTCGCGCTGGCGCAGGCGCTCGCGCGCGCCTCCCGGGTGCGAAGCACGGCGGCCGTGCTGGTGGCCGCCGAGGGCCTCCATCCCTTCACCGCCTCCTCCCGGCGCCGGCCCGAGCTGGCGCCGCTCGCGGCGCTCTGCCGGGCATTGCCTCGCGAGCTGCCGGGCATCGCCTGCCGCGCCGTGGACGTCGAGCTGCCGCGCGGCGCGGAGCCGGCCGCCGAGCGGCGGCGCGACCGTCTGGCCGCGGCCCTCCTGGCGGAGATCGGCGAGATTGCCGAGCTCGGCGAGATTGGCGACAGAGGCAAGATAGGCGAGAGCGGTGAGGTCGTCTCGATCAGCGAGGTCGGCACGAGCAGCGAGGTCGGCACGAGCGGCAAAGTCGCCACGAGCAGCGAGGTCGGCACGAGCAGCGAGGCCGGCACGAGCGGCGCCAACGGCGCGAACGACAAGATCGGCGCACGCGCCACCCGTGGCTCGGCCTGGGAAGCCGGGATCGCCCTGCGTGGCCGCGAGCGCTGGACCGAGACGTTCGAGCCGGCGCCGCCGGACTCGGCGCCGCCGCCGCTCGGCTCCCCCAGCGCCGGGCCGGTGCTGCTCCTGGGAAGGCGCGCCGGCCTCCTTCAGGCGGCGGCCACGGCGCTCGCCCAGGCCGGCGTGCAGACCGTGTGGGGCGAGAGCGATGCCTCGCCCCTGGCCGGCGTGATCCTCGGCGAGGAAGCGCTGCTGGACGGGCTTCCCTCCCTGCCGCAGCTGCTGACGCAGGCCGACCCCGCCGCCTGGGACGCGGCGCTCGCCGGCGTGGCGGACCGCTTCGCGGCGCTCGGGCGGCGGCTCGCCGGCCGCGAGGTGGGGTTCTGCCTGCTCGCCTCGTCGCTCGCGCCGCTCGCGCCGCCGCCGGGGGAGGCGCTGCGCGCCGCGGCGGGCAGCCTGGCCGATGCCCTGGCCGAGGAGGCCGACCGCTCGGGCTCGGCCCCGCCCTGGGTCCGGGTGGCCTGGGACGGCCTCCTGCCGGGGATCGCCGCGGCGGCGCCGCACGGCGGCGGCGCCGCCGCCGCGGCAGAGGCGGTGGCGGCGGTGCTCGCCGAGCTGATGGCCGGGCGGGAGTCGGAGCGCCTCGTGGTCTCGCGCGGCGAGCTGTCCACCCGGCTGCTCCCGCCGTCCGCGGAGCTGCCGGCCGCCGCGGGGGCCGTCCTTCCATCGCCGCTATCCGCGCCACCCCGGCTGAGATCCGAGGGCTTTCCGGGGACGCTGCACGGCCGGCCGAACCTCAGGAACCCCTACGTCGCCCCGGAGACCGAGGACGAGCGGCGGCTGGCGGCGATCTGGCAGGAGCTCCTGGGCGTCGAGCCGATCGGCGTCCACGACAGCTTCTTCGACCTGGGCGGCGACTCGCTGCAGGCGGTGCAGGTGATCGCGCGCGTGCGCGCCGCCTGGGGGATCGAGCTCGGCCTGGGAGCGCTGTTCGAGACCCCGACGCCCGCGGCGCTCGCCGTCAAGGTGCAGGCCCTGCGGCCGGCCGGCGGGACCGCGGCGGTGCGGCCCGCCATCGTGCCGGTGCCGCGCGCCGCCGGCAGCGCCGCCGAGCTGCCGCTGTCGTTCGCGCAGCAGCGGCTGTGGTTCATCGATCAGCTGGAGGGCGGCTCGCTCTACAACGTGCCGATCGCCCTGCGCGTGTCGGGAGAGCTGTCGCTCGCCGTGCTGTCGCGGGTGCTGCGCGAGGTGGTGCGCCGGCACGAGGGGCTGCGGACGGTGTTCCCCGGCGCCGGCGACGGCGGCGGGGCGCGGCAGGTGATCCTGCCCCCGGCCGGGGTGGCGGTGCCGCTGGTGGACCTGGCGGGACTCGCCCCGGCGCTCGCCCGGCAGGTGGGGGAGAGCCAGGTGGCGGCGGCGGCGCGCCTCCCGTTCGACCTGGCGCGCGGGCCGCTGCTGCGGGTGGGTCTCTGGCGGCTGGCGCCGGCCGAGCACCTGCTGCTGCTGACGATGCATCACATCGTGAGCGACGGCTGGTCGCTGGGCGTGCTGGTGCGCGAGACGACGGCGCTGTACTCGGCCTTCGCCGCCGGCAAGCCCTCGCCCCTGGCCGAGCTGCCGGTGCAGTACGCCGACTTCGCGGCCTGGCAGCGCGGCTGGCTCGCCGGCAGCGCGCTCGCGGCGGAGCTCCGGTACTGGCGCGACCGTCTCGCCGGGGCGCCGCCCCTCTTCGAGCTGCCGACGGACCGGCCGCGCCCCGCCATGCAGAGCTTCCGCGGCGCGGTCCGCCGGCTGGCGCTGCCGCCGGAGACCTCCGCCGCCCTCGCCGGCCTCTCCCTGCGGCAGGGGGCGACGCCGTTCATGACGCTGCTCGCGGCGTTCAGCGTCCTGCTGTCGCGCTTCGCCGGTCAGCCGGACCTGACGCTCGGCACGCCGGTGGCCGGCCGCCAGCAGGTGGAGGTCGAGGGGCTGATCGGCTTCTTCGTCAACACCCTGGTGCTGCGGCCCGACCTCACGGGCGGGCCGCGCTTCACCGAGCTGCTGGCGCGGGTGCGCCGCGAGGCGATCGCCGCCTACGCGCACCAGGACCTGCCGTTCGAGAAGCTGGTCGAGGATCTCGCGCCGGAGCGCAGCCTGGCCCATGCGCCGCTGTTCCAGGTGATGTTCGCCTGGCAGAACGTGCTGGTCGGGGAGGCCGCGGCGACGGGCCTGCGTCTGGTCCCCCTGGACCTGGTCGACGAGGACGCCAAGTTCGACCTGAACCTGACCCTGCACGAGGCCGGCGGCCGGATCGCGGGCGACCTCTACTATGCGCGCGATCTCTTCGACCCGCCGACGATCGATCGGCTGGCCGCGGCCCTGGCGGTCCTCCTGACGGCGGTGGCGGCGGATCCCGCGCAGCCGGTCGCGCGGCTGCCGCTGCTCGGGCCCGGCGAACGGCATCAGCTGGCCGTCGAGTGGAACGACACCAGCGCTCCCCTGCCGGCCGGCAGCACCCTGCCGGAGATGTTCGCCCTGCAGGCGGCGGCGTGGCCGCAGCGGGTCGCCTGGGAGAGCCGCGGCGAGCAGCTGTCCTACGCGGAGCTTGCCGTCCGCTCGGACGCGGTGGCGCGCTTCCTCCGCCGCCAGGGGGTGGGCGCCGGCGACGTGGTGGGGTTCTGCTGCCACAGCTGCGGCGCCCTCCTGGCGGCGATCCTGGGCATCGTCAAGGCCGGGGCCGCCTACCTGCCGCTCGATCCCGACCACCCGCGCGAGCGGCTGGCCTGGATGCTCGAGGACAGCGGCGCGCCGGTGCTGTTCACCCTGGAGGCGATGACGCCGCGGCTGCCGGCGTCGCGGGCGCGGGTCGTGCGGCTCGATACGCAGTGGGAGGAGATCTCCGCCGGCCGTCCCGCGAGCGAGGAGACGGCGGCCGGGAGACCGGGCGACGGCCCGCCGGAGCTGGAGGCAGGGGCAGGAGCAGGCCCAGGCGCGGGGCTGAAGCCGGAGCCAGGGCCGGGAGCAGGGCCAGGCCCGGGACTGAGGCCAGAGCCAGGCGCGGGGCCGAAGCCGGGGCCAGGCCCGGGGCCGGCGCCGGGTCCAGGGGCAGGCCCGAGCCCGGCCGATCCGGCCTACGTGATGTACACCTCGGGCTCGACCGGCCGCCCCAAGGGCGTGGCGGTGCCGCACCGCGCCGTGGTGCGCCTGGTCATCGGCGCCGACTACGCCGAGCTGCGCGATCCCCGGCGGCCGCTGCGCTTCGCGCAGCTGGCGAACCTGTCGTTCGACGCGGCGACGCTCGAGATCTGGGGCGCGCTGCTCAACGGCGGGACGCTCGTGGGGGTGCCCCGCGAGGCGCTGCTGTCGCCGGCCGCCCTGGCGGCCCTCCTGGCCGCGGCGCGGATCGACGTCGGCGTGATGACCACGGCGGTGTTCAACCAGATGGCGCAGCACGAGCCGGCGGCCTTCGCCACCGTCGATACCATGATGGTGGGCGGCGAGGCCCTCGACGCGGGGGCCCTGCGCCGGGTGCTGGCGGGCGGCGCGCCACGGCGCCTGCTGAACATCTACGGGCCGACGGAAAACGCCACCGTCAGCACCTGTTACGCGATCGAGACGGTGGCGCCGGACGCGGTGACGGTGCCGATCGGCCGGCCGATCAGCAACTCCCGGGCGTACGTGCTGGATGCGGGGCTGCAGCCGGTGCTGCCGGGCGGGGTGGGCGATCTGTACCTCGCCGGCGATGGGCTGGCCCTGGGGTATTGGCGCCAGCCGGAGCGCACCGCGGAGCGCTTCCTGGAGAGCCCGGCCCTGCCCGGCGAGCGCCTCTACCGCAGCGGCGACCGGGCGCGCCTGCTGCCGGACGGCAAGCTCGATTTCCTCGGCCGCGACGACCAGCAGATCAAGCTGCGCGGCTTCCGCATCGAGCTCGGCGAGATCGAGCAGGCGCTGACCGCGATGCCGGAGATCGCCGCCGCGGCGGTGGTGATGCGGGACCTTCCGGGCGGCCGCGGCCTGGTGGCCTACGTGGTGCGCGGCGGCGCCGCCGAGCTGCCCGCCGGGGTGCTGCGGCAGCGGCTCGCGGAGCGGCTGCCCGCCTACATGGTGCCGGCCTGCTCGGTCGAGCTGGCCGCCCTGCCGCTGACGCCCAACGGAAAGCTCGACCGGCGCTGGCTGGCGGAGCACGGGCCGCTGCCCGAGATGCTGGCCGCCGGCGCCTCCCGCCCGGCGCCGACGGCGTCGCGCGACGCGGCCGAGGAGCTGCTGGCGGAGATCTTCGCCGCGGTCCTCGGCCTGGACGCCGCGCCCTCGCCCCCGGC
>JASLEW010000400.1 GCA_030150965.1 Thermoanaerobaculia bacterium
AGGCGGCGGCGGCGGCGCTGGCCGAGGCGATCGGCCGCCGCCGCTTCGCCCCCTTCCTGCTCCAGGGGATGACCGGTTCGGGGAAGACCGAGGTCTACCTGCGCGCCGCCGCCGCCGCCCTCGCCGCCGGCCGCTCGGCCATTCTGCTGGTGCCCGAGATCGCCCTGGTGCCGGCGCTGGCGCGCGAGTCGGTCGAGCGCTTCGGCGAGCGGCTGGCGATCCTCCACTCCGGCCTCGGCGCCGGCGAGCGCAACCAGGAGTGGGAGCGGGTGCGGCGCGGCGGCCCGATGGTGGTCCTCGGGCCGCGCTCGGCCCTGTTCGCGCCGGTCATCGACCTCGGCCTGGTGGTGGTGGACGAGGAGCAGGACCCGGCCTACAAGCAGGAGATCTCTCCCCGCTACCAGGCGCGCGACCTCGCCCTGGTGCGCTGCCGCGGCGCCGGCGCCGCGGCGCTCCTGGTGTCGGCGACCCCCAGCCTCGAGAGCCGCCACAACGTCGAGCGCGGCAAGCTCGGCCTGCTGCGCCTGACGGCGCGGGTGGGGCAGGGGGCGCTGCCCGCGGGCATCCTGGTGGACCTGCGCCAGGAGGAGGGGGTGCGCCGGCGGCCCGGCGACGCGCACTTCTCGGTGCGGCTGCGGCAGGAGATCGCCGCCACCCTGGAGGCGGGGGAGCAGGTCATCCTGCTGCGCAACCGGCGCGGCTACTCGCCGATGCTGCTCTGCCGCGCCTGCGGCGAGGCCATGCGCTGCCCCGACTGCGGGCTGCCGCGCACCTACCACCGCCGCGCCCGGCGCCTGCTCTGCCATTACTGCGGCAGCGGCCTCAACGCTCCCGCGATCTGCCCGGTCTGCGGCGAGCAGGCGCTGGAGCCGATCGGCGCCGGCACCGAACGGGTCGAGGAGGATTTCCGCGCCCTCTTCCCCGAGGCGGCGGTCGACGTCCTGGACCGCGACACGGCGCGCCGCCCCGGCGGGCTGACCGCGGTCCTGGAGCGCTTCGAGCGCGGCGACACGCGGGTGCTCGTCGGCACGCAGATGGTCTCCAAGGGGCACCACTTCCCGCGCGTCTCGCTGACCGCCGTGCTCGCCGCCGACTCCTACCTGAGCTTCCCGGACTTCCGCGCCGTCGAGCGCACCTACAACCTGCTCACCCAGGTGGCGGGCAGGGCGGGGCGCGGCGACCGTCCAGGACGGGTGGTCATCCAGACCTTCCATCCCGAGCACTACGCCATCCAGGCGGCGCTGCGCGGCGACGACGCCGCGTTCGTCGACGAGGAGATGCGCTTCCGCCGCGTCTTCCACTACCCCCCCTACACCCGCCTGGCGCAGCTCCTGGTGTGCGACCGCAAGCGCGAGCGCGCCCAGGAGGCGATCGAGGAGCTGGCCGATGCGCTGGCCAAGCATCCCCTCAGCCGTGCCGTGCGCCTCACCGGTCCGGCGCCGGCGCCGCTCGAAAGGCTGCGCGGCGAGTGGCGCTTTCAGCTGCTCGTCCGGGCCGCCGCCTTCCGCGACCTGCACCAGGTGCTGACCGACGCCGTGCCGCGGAACCCCCCCTACGACCTGACCGTGGACATCGACCCGCAGCAGCTGCTCTGAGCGGCCCCGCCGCACCACCCTCCCGAGCTTTCTCCACCGGCGTTTTGTGCTACCTTGGCGCTCGACCTATGCAGACCTCCGAGACGTTCGATGAGCCCCTGGTCCAGCTGCGCCGGCGCATCCAGGAGCTGGAGGGCTTTCCCCAGGGGAGCAGCCAGGAGAAGGAGCTGGACCGGCTGCGGGCGACGCTCAAGAAGACCACCAGCGAGATCTACGAGAGCCTGACGCGCTGGCAGAAGGTGCAGGTGGCGCGGCACCCGGAGCGCCCCTACACGCTCGACTACGTCCACCACCTGATGACCGACTGGGTGGAGCTGCACGGCGACCGCGCCTACAGCGACGACGCCGCGATCGTCGCCGGCTTCGCCACCTTCGCCGGACGCAGCGTGGCGGTGATCGGCCACGAGAAGGGGCGCGACACGCGCGAGCGCATCCACCGCAACTTCGGCCAGCCGCGCCCCGACGGCTACCGCAAGGCGCTGCGCATCATGAAGCTGGCGGAGAAGTTCGGGCGCCCGGTCCTGACCTTCATCGACACCGCCGGCGCCTATCCGGGCATCGACGCCGAGGAGCGCGGCCAGGCCGAGGCCATCGCCCGCAACCTCCTGGAGATGGCGCACCTGCGGGTGCCGATCCTGGTCACCATCACCGGCGAGGGGGGCATCGGCGGCGCCCTGGCGCTGGGGGTCGGCGACCTGGTGTTCATCCTCGAATACGGCACCTACTCGGTGATCTCCCCCGAGGGCTGCGCCGCCATCCTGTGGAAGGACCAGGAGAGCAAGGCCGAGGCCGCGGAGGCGATGCGGCTCACCGCCCCCGATCTGCTCGCCATGCACGTGGTGGACGGCATCATCCCGGAGCCGCTGGGCGGCGCCCACACCGACCCGGCGGGCACCTGCCAGCGGGTGGGCGAGACGCTGGCGCAGGCGCTGGCCGGCCTCACCCGGCTGCCGGTGCAGGATCTGCTGGCCCGCCGCTACAAGCGCTTCCGCTCGCTCGGCTCCTTCGACGAGGACTGAGGCGCGCCGCCACCTCGCCATGGCGGCAGACCCCTTCAGCTCCGGAAGCATCGCCAGCGGCGGCGCCGGGCCGGACGCCCGCGGCAGGACCGGCGGCGACGGCTCCTCCGGCGGGCTCCTGCCGCCGCGCGAGGCCACCCCTCCCACCGCTCTCAACGCTCCCACCGCTCTCAACGACGCCGCCGATGCCGCCGATGCCGCCGACGGAGGCGATGGGAGCCATGCCGGCGGCGCCGGCGGGCTTGGCGGCCCGGCGCGATGGGAGGCGGCGGCCGAGCCGGAGGCGGCCCGGGGGCTTGCCGCCGCCGGCGTCGCCCCCTGGCTCGCGGCGCTCCTGGCGCGCCGGGGGGTGACCACGGCCGAGGAGGCGGCCCGCTTCCTGGCGCCGTCGCTCGACCAGCTGCACGATTCCTACCTCCTGGCCGGCATGGAGGCCACGGTCGAACGGCTGCTCGCCGCCCGCGCCCGCGGCGAGCGGGTGGCGATCGTCGGCGACTACGACGTGGACGGCGTCACCTCCACCGCCATGCTCGCCGCCGTGCTCGCGGCCTGCGGCATCGCGGCCGAGCCGATGCTGCCGCACCGCCTGCGCGAGGGCTACGGCTTCCAGCCGGTGCACGTCGAGCGCGCCGCCCAGCTCGGCTGCGGCCTGATCCTCACCGCCGACTGCGGCAGCTCCTCCGGCGAGGCGGTGGCCGCGGCGCTCGCCGCCGGCCTCGGGGTGATCATCACCGACCACCACCTGCCGGGCACCGACCTGCCGGCCGGGGCGTTGCAGATCAACCCGCGCCAGCCGGGCTGCTCCTATCCCTTCCCGGACCTCGCCGCCGTCGGGCTCGCCTTCAAGCTGGCGACGGCGCTCGCCGCGCGCTGCGGGCGCCCGCTCGATCCCCTGCCGCTGCTGCGCATCGCCTGCCTGGGGACGATCGCCGACCTGGTGCCGCTGCGCGGCGAGAACCGGGTGATCGCGGCCCTGGGCCTCCAGGCGCTGGCGGACAGCCGCTCGCACGGCCTGCGGGCGCTCATCCAGCGCGCCGGGCTGCGGCCGCCGTTCAGCGCCGCCGACGTGGGCTTCCGCCTGGGGCCGCGGCTCAACGCCGCCGGCCGGCTGGACGACGCCAGCCACGCCCTGGAGCTGCTGCTCAGCCGCGACCGCGAGCGCGCCGGGGTGCTGGCGGCGGCGCTCGACGACTGGAACCGCGAGCGCCAGTCCCAGGAATCCCAGGTCGTCGCCGAGGCCCGGCAGCAGTTCGCCGGCCGGCGCCCGCCGCCCCCCATCCTGGTGGCCTGGGACGAGGCCTGGCACCGCGGGGTGGTGGGCATCGCCGCCGGACGCATCGCCAAGGAGTTCCACCGTCCGTGCATCCTGCTGAGCGTCGAGGGCGAGCTGGCGACCGGCTCGGGCCGCAGCGTGACGGATATCGCCCTGCATGCCTTCCTGGCCCCCTGGCGCGAGCGGCTGCAGCGCTTCGGCGGCCATTCCCAGGCGGTGGGCCTCACCGCCGCCACCGGCCAGCTCGCGGCGCTGCGCAGCGAGTGGGAGGAGGCCGCGGCGGCAGGATGGCTCCCCGCCTGGCTCGAGCGGCGCCACCACTACGACCTGACGCTGCCGCCGCGGCAGGTCACCGCCGAGCTGGTGACCGAGCTGCGGC
>JASLEW010000491.1 GCA_030150965.1 Thermoanaerobaculia bacterium
CGGCGGCGGCGCGGACGAGCGTGCAGCCGCCGGCCGTGCCGCGGGCCGCGAGCCGCTGAGCATCGCCCGCGCGCTGCGGGCACCGGCCGACATGCAGGGGTTCGCCCACGCGCTCGCGCCGCGCCCGTTCGTCTTCCCGGCCGACCACGGGCCGCACCCGGACTTCCGCACCGAGTGGTGGTACTTCACCGGCAACCTGAGCGCCACCGGCGGTTCCGGCGGTCCCGACGCTGCCCGCGGTGCCCACGGGCAAGGAGGGGCGAGCGTCGCCGGCGCGCACGGCGTGGGTGCTGTCTCGGCCCGAGAGCCTGGCGCCCGGAGCGGCACGGAGGATCGAGGACGCCCCGAGGGGCAGCGGTACGGTTTCCAGCTGACCTTCTTCCGCACCGCCCTGGCGCCGCCACCGCCAGCCCCCGGTCCCGGCAAGGTTGGGTCGCCTGGCGCGGACGGCCCAACCGGCGCCGCGCCGGCAAGGACCTCGGCCTGGGCGGCCCGCGAGGTCTGGTTCGCCCACCTCGCGGTCACCGACGTTGCCGGTCGGCGCTTCCATTGCTACGAGCGCTGGGAGCGGCAGGCTCTGGGCCTGGCCGGCGCCGCCGCCGCGCCCTTTCGCGTCTGGGTCGGCGACTGGTCGGCCGCGGCGGCGCCCTGGCCCGTGGCCTCGGCGGTCTCGGCAGCCTCGGGGGTCTCGGCGGCCTCGGCAGCCGCGGCGGGCTCGGCAGCCGCGGGGGTCTCGGCAGCCTCGGCAGCCTCGGCGGGCTCGGGAGCCTCGGGGGCCTCGGCGGGCTCGGCGGACTCGGCAGGCTCGGGGGCCAGGGGGCCGGCAACCGGTGATGCCAAGAGGCCGCCGGCCGGCGGGACCATCGACTCGGCCTTCCGTCCGCTGCCGGAGCCGGCCGCGGCCGGCACGCCGCCACTTCGCCTCACCGCCGCCGCGGGCAGCAGCGATGCGGCCGGCGCCGGCACCGAGTCAGCGGAGTCCGCTCCCGGTGGCGCGCGCGGGACCTTCGCCGGCCAATGCCCCGGCAGCGGCCGGGCGGCCATCGACCTCGTGCTCAGCGGCGGCCCGGGCCCCGTGCCGCAGGGGGACCGGGGGCTGTCGGCGAAAGGGGGTGGACCGGGGAACGCCTCGTACTACTACTCCCTGCCGCGGCTGGCTGCCGCCGGCGCCCTGAGCCTCGACGGCCGGCGCGTGCCGGTCGCCGGCCTGGCTTGGATGGACCGCGAGTGGAGCACCAGCGCCTTGGGGGCCGGCGAGACGGGGTGGGACTGGTTCGCCCTGCAGCTCGACGACGGCTGGGAGCTGATGCTCTACCGCCTGCGCCGCCGCGGCGGGATCACCGACGCCGCCAGCCTGGCGACCTTGATCGCGCCCGACGGTCACACCGCGCGCTTCGCTCCGGCCGCCTGGCGGCTGGAGGAGACCGCCCATTGGACCAGCCCGTCGAGCCGCGTCCGCTACCCCGCCGGTTGGCACCTGGTCGTTGCGGCCGCCGGCCGCCCGGCGGCGCTCGACCTCACCGTCAGGCCGCTTCTCGCCGGCCAGGAGCTGCTCCTCGCCTTAAGATATTGGGAGGGTGCGGTGGAGGTCCGCGGCAGCCACGCCGGCCACCCGGTCGCCGGCCGCGGCTACGTCGAGCTGACCGGCTACGGCGACCTGCCGCCGACCGTGGCCGTGCCCTGAGGAGACCGGCGCCAGCCCGGCGCCCGCGGCGCCCCTCCAGCGCCGCGGTCGCCGGTCGGCGCGAGGCTCCGAACTTCCCGGGTACAGGGCTCGTATCTCTGTCATCATCGAGGCCGCGCCCCAGCAAGGAAGGATTTGGTCTTGCACACAAGGAGCCACAGGTCGAGCCGCCGGAGGGTCCTCGGGTCCCCGGACCGCATCCTGCCGGCAGCAGGGGTGGCCGCAGGAGCGGCCGGACACGCGCCGCGTGGTGAGTCCGGTTCGCGCCGGAAGGAGGACGGATAGACATGCATACCCTGCCCGAGCTCTGGGTGCTGATCCCGATCGTCGCCATCCTCTCCGGGACCCTGCGCCAGTGGATCCGCGTGCGCGCCAATCAGCAGCAGCTCGGGGCCTCGACCCGCGAGCTGGAGCGGGAGGTCGCGGAGCTGAGCAGGATGAAGGCCGAGCTGACCGAGCGCATCCAGAACCTGGAGACCATCGTGGTCAGCCAGACCTGGAACGTGGTCAACGACCGCAACCTGCCGCCGGCCGAGCGCGAGGCGAAGCTCGCCACCCTGGCCCACCGCCAGCCCATCGAGGACGACAGCGCGAGGGTGAACCAGCAACGCGCCGGCCAGCTGGCCCAACGCCTCCAGTAGGAAGTCCGGCCCCCTGAGATCATCCGGGGCTCCCTCCAGCCATCCACCAACCGGGATGATCACCTAACCGGCACCTGGCCTCGGGCCGCCATCCGGCCTATAATGGGCGTAAATCGGGCGGCATGAGGCGCTGGCGCCGCCTGCGGTCGCGGTGCATCAGCGGCACCGCCCGCCTGGAAACGCGATGGCCAACCCCTTCAACAGCGGCAACTCGGTTGATCGGCGCGGCGTGCCGAGGGGGCGGGGCGCCGGCGGCAACCCGGCCAACCGCTTCGAGCGGCTGCGGGTCGAAGCCGATGCGGATGCGCTCGACGGGCAGGCCCCGGCGAGGGTCGCCGGGGCGGAGCTGCCTGGCGGCTCCGCCGCGCGCCGCCCCGCCACCGATGCCGGGCTGGAGGAATCGCCCCACCTCGGCGAGCGTGCCGACCTGGCGCAGATGGCCGAGATGGCCGGGATGGCGGAGATGGCAGAGATGCCAGAGATGGCCGGGATGGCCGAGCTGCCTGAGATGCCAGGGGTCCGGACCGGCGAGAACGTGGCGACCACCTACCTGCGGGACGGGTCGCGCTCGCTCATCACCCGCAACGACTCGCCCGACATCCCCTTCACCTTCTCGCTCAACCCCTACCGCGGCTGCGAGCACGGCTGCATCTACTGCTACGCCCGCCCCACCCACGAGTACCTGGGCTTTTCGGCCGGCCTCGACTTCGAGAGCCGCATCCTGGTCAAGGAGGACGCGCCGCTGCTGCTGCGGCGCGAGCTCGCGTCGCCGCGGTGGCGGCCGGAGACGCTGATGATGAGCGGCGTCACCGACTGCTACCAGCCGATCGAGCGCCGGCTGCGCATCACCCGCGGCTGCCTGGAGGTGCTGGCCGAGGCCCGCCACCCGGTCTCGGTCATCACCAAGAACGAGCTGGTGACCCGCGACCTCGACCTGTTCGCCGAGCTGGCGCGGCATCAGGCGGTGCGGGTCGCGCTGTCGATCACCACCCTCGACGGCGACCTGGCGCGCCGGCTGGAGCCGCGCGCCTCCCACCCGCGCGACCGGCTCAAGGCGGTGTCGCGGCTGGCCGCCGCCGGCGTGCCGGTGAGCGTCATGGTGGCGCCGATCGTCCCGGCGATCACCGACCACGAGGTCCCGCGCATCCTGGAAGCCGCGGCGGCGGCCGGCGCCCGGGCGGCGGGCTACACGGTGATGCGCCTGCCGGGAGCCGTCGCCGGCCTGTTCGAAGAGTGGCTCGGACGGCACTTCCCCGACCGGCGCGACAAGGTCCTGCACCGCATCCGCGGCCTGCGCGGCGGCCGGCTCAACGATCCCCGCTTCGGCAGCCGCATGCGCGGCGAGGGCATCTTCGCCGACCAGCTGCGCGCCCTCTTCACCACCGCCCGGCGCCGCCACGGCCTGGACCAGCCGCTGCCCGACCTCTCGGCCGCCGCCTTCCGCCGGCCGGCGCCGCCGCCGGCACCGGCCTCGGCCCAGCTTCCGCTCTTCGGCTGACGCCGGCGGGACGCGGCCCGGCCCAACGCTGCTAGACTCGCGGCAGCCGACGCGCCTCAGCTGTTCCGGCCGCAACGCGGCCTTCCGGAGACCTCGATGAG
>JASLEW010000516.1 GCA_030150965.1 Thermoanaerobaculia bacterium
CGGCGGCGGCGCCCATGGCGGCGGTGCCCACTGGAGCGGCGGCCACGGCGGTGGCGACCTCGGCGGCGGTGGCCCGCCCCGGCGGCGACCACGGCGCCGGCGCCGGCGGCACTGGCCCCCACGGTCGCAGCGGCGGTACCCAGACCCTGGGCGGCAGCGGCGGGTCCGGCGGGCCTGACGATCCCGCGGCCTTTGAGGCGATGTTCGACCCCTCGGCGCGCCGCCGCCGCTCTCGGCGAACGACGCCGCACCTGCTTCACCGTTGCCCGGCGGGAGCCGGCTGGTGTATGCTGAAAAGTAGCAGTCCTCGGGCGACTTTCCTTCCTACCTATGGGTGAGCCACGCGAACAAACACAGACCCGCCGTCAGCTGGAAAGCGGGCTGAAGCGGCGCGAGAAACTGTGGCTGTTCTTGGCCCTTGTGATACCAGGTGCGCTTTTTGCTCTCTGGCGTCTGCTCTATGTGTATAACAGCTATCTCAGCACCGCCAAGCTGGACCGGGAGGCAAAGGTCTTCGATATTCTCCTTAAGGTCGCGTCGATCTCGGCCATCGGCATTGGTGCGTGGTGGTCTTACCGCACCTTTTTCCGTCAACGACTCACCGCAGCTCGCCTCAACCTCGCGCATACGGTCCAGCCTCTTGAATTACCGGACAACAGACACCTGATTAAGGTCTACGCGACAATACGCAACGTAGGCCAAGTCGCCGTAACTCTCAACTGCTGGCGCCTTAGCGCAGAGCAACTTCTCCCTATGAACAAAACCCAAGAGCGAATAGCTCGCCGAGCGTTCACCGACAAAGAGCTTCCTTGGCCGAGCGTCGCCGATGGAGTATTTACCATTGCTCGTGATGACCATCCTGAAGCATTCTGGATGTTGCTTGAGCCCGGAGAGGAGGATCAAGCATCGGGAAACATTATCGTTCCGCCTGGAGTTGACGTTGTACAGATATATTCGCACTTCTCCCTGTTACTCGAAGAGAAGTCGCAAGGCTGGGAGCACAAGATCCTGGTGGATCTCAGACAGCGCGACGCCAACCATGGAGACAAGCATGAGTGAGAAGGGATCGAAGGGAACAGGAGGGGTGGAGATTCGGCCGGCGAGCGACACCCACTCGAACAGACAGCAACATCATACTCCGCCGGTAAAACCCGATGGCACTGGCTCCAGCTCTGGGACAAAGGAGGGACATCGAGGCGGGAGCGAAGAGAAAAAGTAGGCAGCTTGCCCGCCTGCTCGCCAGTCAGTTGATGGGCGTCCAGCTTGCGCGCAGTAAGGACCATTAACATTCGGCCACGCGGAGCAGGCGAGGCTTTAGGACTTCACGGAGGTGTACAGTGCGTGAGAGGGAGTCAAAGGGGAATCGAGGCTCCGAAGGAAACCGACCGGCCGAGCTTAAGCCGGCACAGCAGCACCACACTCCCCCGGTAAGCGCAGACAAAGGCGGGTCGGCTAGCAGCACAAAAGCGGGCAATCAGGGCGCAAGCGGCAAGAATAAGTAGCTGGCCTGTCCGCCCTCTACGCTCTCCTCTGGCGATGGATCTGGATTACCTCGGCCGGCTTCTGGATGGAGGGGCGCGGCAGGATTTCGCCTGCCTGCAAGCCGAGCTGCGCCCGCGGCTGAAGGCTATCCTCGCCCGATTCCGCAACCCTCGGGAGGATGCTAACAACTTCGTTTAGGCCACGTCCATGAAAGCGCTCGTGAGGTGGCCCGACCTCTGCTGGCCCTTGAGTGAAGTGCCGGCTGTAAGTGTCTGTCGCGCCGTAATGATCAGATGGACGCTGTAAAACCAGGTGTCTATGGATTCGTCCGACCTGGCATTCTACGACCTACGCTTCACCGTGCAGTACCTTGAGGCCAAGGGCGCCTCGTTCCAGGATCTCTTCGTCTCGACTGCGGCAAAAGCGGCCCGGTCCACGCATTGCTCCCAGCCGCACCCCGCTGAACTCATCAGGCGCACCGCTGACTCGAGTCTCAGAACCGATCGGGGCTACCCAGCCACCCTCAGCTCACCGAGCTGTCGCGGCGGGCCCGGTAAACAGGTACCAGAGGACTACACGTCCTGCGACTATTCAAGTCGCTCAGCATTTGCGTTGAGAATGGGTCGGCTGTAACTTCCTCAGGCTGCGCGTCCTGCAAGTTGCAGCCATGGCTACCGCAAGGAGTTGACACCCGGATGCCTTTCAGCAAGCCATTCTGCCGGCACTTCCTCCTGGCCTTGCTCCTCCTTGGACTCCTGCCGCCGGAGCTGCGAGGCCAACCTCTGCCCCAGGATCGCGAGAGTGAGATCCGCGCCCTCGTCCAGCGTCTGGTTCTCGACCGAGCGGCAGCCGTGGCGGCCGAGCAGCGGATCGCTGACTACCGCGAAGAAAAACTTTTCTCCGAGCTGGCGGAGAAAGATCATCGCCTGAGGGCCGAGACGCGCAGCCGTAAGGCGGCCCAGGCCGAGCTCACCAAGGTCACGGCTGCCCGTCAACAGCTGGTTGATGAGCTCGCCGCCCGCAACCGGCAATTCGCCGCCGAGATCGCCGAGTACCGCAAGCAGGTGGCGTCGATCGCCAATTCTCCTGACCCCCGCAAGTATGAAGCCTTGAAGCGCTACGCCGAGGGCGACCGTGCCAAGGCCATCGCTGCTCTGGTGGCGATTCAAGAGGCCGAGACGAAGGCGGTGGCGGCCGGCTGGCGAGAGATTGCCGCCCTTGTCGATGACCGCATGGACCGCGGCGAGGTGGGTGTCGCGGAGGTCATTCCTTTCTACGAGAGGGCACAGACCCTCGATGCAGACGACCCATGGGGCTGGATCCATCTGCGGCGTCTATATGGGCTGGCCGGCCGCCTGACCGACGCCCGAAAGGCCGCAGAACGTGCACTGGCGCAGGCACAAAGTGATCGTGACCGTGCCGCCGCAGAGACCGCGCTCGCGCAGGTGTCGCAGCAGGCTGGAGATCTGAGGAGTGCACGGGAGCACTTCGAGGAGAGTCTGAAAGTCGCTGAGCGTCTCGCGCGGTCGAATCCAAGCAGTGCCGAGGCACAGAGTGACCTCAGTCTCTGCCTGATCAATCTCGGCAGTGTGCTGGTTTTGTCAGGTGACCTGGCAGGCGCCCGCTCGCGCTTCGAAGCGAGTCTCGCAATTCGCGAACGACTCGTGCAGTTGAACCCGGAAGACACTGAGGCGCAGCGCGATCTGAGCGTCAGCCTGGGCCGGCTCGGTGACGTGCTGATGGAGGCAGGTGATCTGTCGAGTGCGCAGTCGCGCTTCGCGGCGAGCCTTAAAGTCGCTGAGCAGCTCACGCAGTCGAACCCAAGCAGCGCCGGCGCGCAGCGCGACCTCAGCATTTGCCTGAGCCGGCTCGGTGAGGTGCTGGTTGAGGCGGGAGACCTGTCAGGTGCGCGGTCGCGTTTCGAGGCGAGCCTGGCACTTCGTGAATATCTCGCGCGGTCGAACCCGAGCAGTGCAGAGGCACAGCGCGACCTCAGCTTCGACCTGGAAAGCCTCGGCGACGTTCTGTTTAAGGAAGGAGATCTGTCGAGTGCGCGGTCGCGTTTCGAAAGGAGTCTCGGCATTCGTGAGCGACTCGCGCAGATGAACCCGAGCAGCGCCGAGGCACAGCGCGACCTCAGCATCAGCCTGGAGAGCCTAGGTGAGGCGCTGGCTAAGGGAGGAGATCTGGCGAGTGCGCGGTCGCATTTGGAAAGGAGTCTCAGCATTCGCGAGCGGCTCGCGCAGATGAACCCGAGCAGCGCCGAGGCGCAGCGCGACCTCGGTATCAGCCTGGAACGCCTCGGCGAAGTTCTCGTCGCGGCAGGAGATCCGTCGGATGCGCGGTCGCATTACGAAAGGAGTCTTGGCATTCTCGAACGGCTCGCGCAGATGAACCCGAGCAGCGCCAGGGTGCAGCGCGACTTCGGCATCAGCCTGGAACGCCTCGGCGAGGTTCTCGTCGGGGCAGGAGATCTGCCGGGTGCGCGGTCGCGTTTCGAAAGAAGTCTTGGCATTCTCGAACGGCTCGCGCAGATGAACGCGAGCAGCGCCCAGGCGCACCACGACCTCAGTATTGGCCTGTACAGGCTCGGCGAAGTACTGGTTGCAGCAGGAGATCTGCCGGGTGCGCGGTTGCGCTTCGAGGCAAGCCTCGCGATCCGCGAACGCCTCGCGCAGTCGAACCCAAGCAACGCCAAGGCTCAGCGCGAGCTGATGGCCGGCCACGGTAGGCTCGCTCTATTGCCGGGAGGCGAGAGCCACTGGGCCGAGGCGCTCAGGGTCGCCCTTACCCTGCAAAGCCGGGGTGCCCTGGATCCGAACGAGGCTTGGCTGATCGACTACTTGAAGAAGAAGGTCGCGACCGCCAACGATGCCAAACCATGATTTGAGCCTGGCGATCCGCCGGCGGACGGGCCACGGCAGAGCGCGGCGTCTTCAGGATCGCCGCCGTTGTTCTCGCGTCCGTTTCTGTGGTCTATCTTATCTTCGGTTTCGCGCCAGCTATTGCTAACAAGCCTTTCACCAGGATCGGGGCACAGGGGTGGCCTCTGATGGCCTATGAAGTGTTCGTCGTCGAGATCAGGCAGGGGTGGGATGGGGGTCTGATGGTGAACGTCATACGCTCGCCGGCGGGCCAAGGGCAGGCTCCATTTAATCCGCCGTTCGATGCCGCAGAGCTGCATTTGCTTGGAGTTGACCTCCGGCGTGCGCGAGGCCGCGACATTCGGCCGGCGGCGGGCACCATGAGACCGCTCTCACCGATCGACACTGGAGACCGCCTGTTCCGGGCAGTCTTCCACGGCGCAGTGCGCCACCGCTTCGAGCGTAGCCTGGGGCTCGTCGCGGCGACCGGGGCGAACCTCTGCATACACTTCGAAATTGATCTCCGGCAGCCCGAACTGGCGTGGCTGCACGAGCTGCCCTGGGAGCTCCTTTACGACGCCGAGACTGAGGAGTTCCTCTGCCTCTCGGGCAGGGTCCAGGTTGCGCGCTATATCGACACGCCACGCCCGGAAGGTGGCAAGCCACCGCTACCACCGCTCACAATTCTCGCCGTGGCCTCTGAAGTATGTGGAGGAGGCTATGCCGAACTCGACCTGGATCAGGAGCTCAGCAACCTCCAGCAGGCCACGCGACAGGAGGATGTGGAGCTGGTGATCTTCAAAGAACCGAGTCGCGAGGCGCTGGCGGCGGTGCTCGCCGAGCGGTGCTTCCGGGTGCTGCATTTCCTTGGCCACGGGTGGTTTGACGAGGGAAGCGGGGAAGGCGGCCTGGTGTTCCACCGTGCCGGCCAGGCGCCCGATCGAGTTTCTGGGAAAGCGATAGCGACCGAGCTCAAGGCGCGACACGGCCTGGAAGTTGTCGTCCTTAACTCATGCAGCAGCGCGCGCACCGGCGGGAGCAGTGGAGGCAGCCCATTTCTAGGCGCCGCGACCGCCCTCGTGCTTGCGGGCATCCCATGCGTTGTGGCCATGCGGTTGCCGATCTCCGACGCTGGTGCCATCGCCTTCAGCCGTGCCTTCTATCGGTCTCTCGCCGCTGGAGAGGCGATCGAAGCGAGCGTCTATGCGGGTCGCCTGGCCGTCGAACGTCTCGAGCAAGAAGGCCCAGAATGGTCCATTCCGGTCCTCTTCCTGCGCTGCCAAAGCGGAGGTCTCGTTGCCAGGCGGCGATGGGTGCGGGTCCATCGCAGAACGCTGAACCTGTTGCTGGCCTTGCTCGGCCTTGCAATCAGTCTGGCGGCGATGTCGGAGGCGCTCCAAAGACCGCTCTGGAAGATCCCGGGACTGCGAGCGCTGTGCGCCGCGTGGCGAATCTGCGGTGCACCGACGCGGGAGGAGCAAGCTCTCTGGGCGGGCCGTGCCACGGGCAGTTGCGATGGGCTTCAAGCCTACCTGGACAGGTTCCCCAATGGCGCGTTCGCAGAAGAGGCGGAGCGGCGGCTGCACGCATCCAGGACGGTGACGATTGCGGACTGGCGGCCGCAGGAGCACCGCTTCCCGCTCACCGTCAGGCCGACCTTCGAGTCGCTGCCAAGCGAAGCGGCGGCGCGGGCCGACGCCTTGAAGCGTGGAGCGGCCGAGGCGGCCAGTCTTTGTTTGGAATTCAACACCGGAGAATACCGTTTACTCGCCGCCGAAGCCGAACCCGGGGCCGAAGGCTGGCGATGCTCTGCCCGGGGAGTTGGAACTGTCTGTGGCTTTGATGGGCGAGTGCTCTGCCGAGTGGAAGCTCGGCATGCGAGAGAGCGCCGGGTCTGCGACTAGGCGAGCCGGCCGGGGGCTCGACCTGCGGTTCGGCGTCGTGCGGGACAACCTCCGCTCCAGCGCATGGTTGGGGCGCGATCGTCGGCGCCGCAGACCCGTTTTGCGGTTGCTGACGCCAGGGGTAGTGACGCAAGGCGCAGTGCAGCTGTCGCCTGCTTCCTGATTGGGGACGCTCCGCCGAGTAACGGGCCGGCGCCACCGGCTTCATCACGCTGCTTGCCGGGTACGCGGCGCTGCTCCACCGCCACACCGGCCAGAGCGACATCCTGGTGGACACGCCGTCGTCGGGGCGCGGGGCGCCGGCGTACGTCGGGCTGGTCGGCTGCCTGATCAACCCGCTCGGGGTGCGCATCGACGCATCGACCTCGCCGGGGAGCCGTCGTTCGGCGAGCTGCTGGCGCGGGTGCGGCAGGCGGCGATCGGCGCCTTTGCGCACCAGGGGGAAATTTGGCGTCGTCTTGACAATTGCCTCCAGAAGCTTCACAAGCTCGCTGATAACCTAATGGGTGGCCGCAGCAGCGGCTCGGCCTCGCCCCCCCGCTTCGTGGCCGCGGGACCGCGCTGGGGACGCCGAGCCCTGCTGCGCCGGGCGGCGGAGATCGCGGAGAAGAGATTCGGCCACCCTCTCTGACTCTTCGTGCCCGTTGTCGAGGTGCCGATCGGGGGCCCGCTGGGTGGCGGACCGCTGGTACCCTCATGGTCGAGCGCGGCGTGCGGCCCGCTCTGCGACCGGCCTCGGCGCCCCCTCCCTGTCTGCATCTTTGCAGAATGTGGGTTGCTCCCTTTCAGCTGGCGTGTTAAGGTTCGCTTACACCGAACCAACGGAGGTTTGTCTATGCGCAGGAAGGTCCGTAAACTCGCTCTGCTTAAAGAAACTGTTATGAACCTGAATCGCGTTGTTGGCGGCAAGCTGGAGCCGCCCTCAACCCCCTTGACGGCTTGTGCCAGCTCACCTGGAATGGCCTGCAATACCGGCGTTCCTTGCCAGAACGGTTGCTCTGGTGCCTGTGGCGGAGGAGGTGGTGGTACCGGCGATCCCACCGGCGTTGTCGAGTGCCTCTTGGGTTAATTAAGCAGCAGCCGCATCCGCGTCCTGCAAGGTCAGGCGACGCCCCGGTGGGGCGTCGCCTGGTTCCGGAGAGGGATCCCTCCACTTGAGCTCCAGCCGATGCGCGTGGTGCGCCAGTCGCTCGAAGCTCGCGTAGGCGAGCGTCGCAGGTCGCGTTATCCCAGGGCCAACAGCGTTAGCCAAAATAACGGACCCGTGTTATCCTTGCCAGGATGGCACGCGGTTCGACTTGGTTTCGCCGTCTGGGTGATATCCCCGGCATCGAGTGGTCAAGCCCGGGCGTCGATCGCCTCCGGCTGCCGCGCCACGACGCCAGACCCGAGCTCCGCGGGTACGAATTCGAGGGTCGTCGGCAGGAATCGCTCTGGTGGGAGGGCGGCACCTCCGCCTCACCCGCCCAAGCCTGGGTGCAGATCGACAACGAGCAGAGCTCAGAGCAAATCGTCAATCGGCTTTACGAGGCGCTCGAGTTGCCCGGTGAACCCACCGACTATCATTTCGCTATTCAATCTGTCGCTGCCTTGCTATGGAGCCGTCGTCGGCAGGATCCGAACCTCCTGATCCGCATCGAAGAGCTGTCTTGGCTCGACATCCACCTCATCGAGGCCTGTCCCGAGGCGATCTCTTTCGAGAGTCAAGGCAGCGAGAGTTACTATGGAGTTGCGGCTTTCCATACGTTACTCTTGCTTTACGAGCGAGAAGGCTACATTGACGACGCAATCGCGATCCTCAAGCGGTCTGAGCGCTTCGGACATGACGTGTCAGCCGACCGCGAGAGACTTGAGGCCAAGCAGGCCGCTATCGGCGCTGAGGCTGCGAGGTGACAGAGCCAATTGTCCACGGTTTATGATCGGCTCAGCTCCGACTCGTTCCTCGAGTACGCTTTCCTGCGCTGGGTCTTGTTTCCGGCGGCGCGGCCAGAGATTGCCGATTTCGTCGTACCGCAGGCCAAGATCGAGGTCGATGGCCGCAGTTATGTGGTTGACTATGAGCTCCGCGGTTGCAAGAGAGCCTTTGCGATCGAGCTGGACGGCTTCGAGTTCCACGGTAACCGGCACGCCTTTTCGTATGACCGGCTGCGCCAAAACGACCTACACGCCACCGGCCGCGTCGTCATTCGTTTCTCCTACGATTCGATACGTCTCGAAACCGCCCGCTGTGTGGCACAGCTCCAAGCCGTGCTTGAGCTCGACCCGCTCCTCGCGCGCTATCTCATCCACCCGCCAATGGTTGAGCCTGCGCAGATGGAGCCCGATCCTCTCTTTGCCCTCCGCAAGTCGCTGGCCGCGCGCACTACGGAGCCGACGGTGAGCAAGACGTACTTCGACGGCGCGCGCGAGAAGATCAACCGGCGCACGCTACGGGGATGCCAGGACGAGGCCCTCGCTGCACTCGCGAACTACTACCTCTCCGGTGGCCAGCGTGCAGGCACGATCATGTCGGTCGGTGCTGGCAAGACAGCCGTCGGCGTGCTCGCCTGTTTGGCTTTCACAGGCAAGCGGGCAATGGTCATCACTCCCGGCAGTGTTATCCGCGGCACGTTCGATCGAGCATTTGCTCATGAGGCCCCGGGCAATGTGCTCTACGGGCTCCCTGGCGGCCCGCTCATTCCGGGCTGCCCACCGCCGCGCGTCAAGACTCTCGATCGCGACGAGGGCGCTATCAAGAATGTGGACCGTGACGAGCTCCTTCAAGCTGACATCATCGTTACGAACTTCCACTCGCTGGGCGATGGCGAGGACCCTGACGATCTTCTTGCGAAGCTGACTCCGGACGACATAGACTACATCGTAGTCGATGAGGCGCACATCGCGGCGTCCGAGTCTTACCAGCGTACTTTCCGTTATTTCCCGCGCGCCCGTGCGCTGCTCATGTCGGCGTGCTTCTCGCGTCTCGATGGGAGGCCCATCGATGCCGACATCGTCTACCGTTACCGGCTAATTGACTCGATCGCTGACGGGAATGCCAAGAACCTGCGCATCCATCGCTTCGAGCCATCACCGGAGCAGACGACCTATGAGCTCGTCTGGCCTGACGGAAGCTCTGAGGAGATCGTCGGCCGTGAGGCCATTCTCGAGATCATCCGCGACGAGCGCAAGCTGGCGCGGGTCACGGCACGCTCAACCGAGCCCATTCGTCAGGTAATGAGGGAGGCCAGGAGGGCGCTTGACCGGCAGGAGAAGCTCCTCTATCCAATCAAACCGCGGGTACTCCTCTCCGCCCTTGGCGAGCGGCACGCTGAGCAGCTCGCACGCATAGCGAATGAGCACGGCATCTCGTGCGATTACGTGCACCACACGATGAGCGAGTCGAAGATCAAGGGCATCCGCCGACGCTTCGAGCAAGACTCGGGAGATCTTCAGGGGCTCGTTCAGCTGAAGATGCTCGGCCAGGGCTATGACTTCCCGCCGATCACCATCACCGTTCCGATGCGGCCGTACGGCAGCTTTAGCGAGTTCTATCAATTCATCGGTCGCGGGATACGCGTCCTGACCCATCCGGCGCTTACCGGGCGCATCGGCCCCGGCGAGCAGTACCTCGACGTCATTTACCACGCGGAGCTCGGGCTGGATGAGCACATCGAGACGATCTACCGCGAGAACGACATGGATCCAGCAACCACCCACGACTTGCCGGCAACCTGGGGGACGAGCGCCGACGGTCATGGCGATCTACCAGGAACAACAGGAAGGGAGACGGCTCAGCACCCGGAGGCATTTGTGCTCTTTGAGCGCGGTACAGTCGAGCGGCGCATCGTCCATGACGCTGAGCGCGTCGAGCAACGGCGTGCGGAGCGCGAGCGTGAAGCTCTCGCACAGCGCTACGCAGCCTACGCCCAGTCGACCGAAAACCCTGTGAGCTTCGAGCAGTTCCGCGAGATCGTCAGTCAGCTTGGTGAGCGGGTGTGAGCGCCGGATCCTTGGAGAGCTACACCTTCGGTCGGCGCGCCGCTGCCTGCGCGTCGGTTGCCGAGCTGCTCGCCCTGGAGCAGCAGGAGGTGCGCGGCAAGCGACTTGCCGCCTGGGACTCGTTGCTCGGCCACGTCCTTAAGCTCGCGCTCTCCGGCCAGCAGGTCGTCGTGATCGAACGCGACTCGCGCCGTGGCGACAGCGTGCAGCTCAGACAGGACTCCGGCCGCGATCTGCTTGGCTCCTTCGTGCTAGCCTATCAGCAGTCGCGTGGTGCGTGGTTCTTGCCGGAGACAGTCCGCGTACGCGCAGGCAAGATCAACTTCGTGGCGCATTACCGGGCTAGCCCACGCTACGGAGGCACCTTGATTGACGGGGACGCCGCGACGGTCGCGCTTCGCGAGTCCGGCGATCCGCTGTTCGCCTGGTCGCTCCTTGAACCGCTCTTTGATGTCCTGACGATCCCGATCGACCTGCGAACCCGGCTGCTCGGCGAAAAGAGTGAAGAGGAGCAGCAGGACCTCTGGGTGCGCTTCGACGAACTCGCGATCGCGCTTGGGCTCGACCTGTCGCAGTCGCTGGGCGTCTATCGATATGGCGGTGGTTGGCACCGCCTGTCGACAGAGGATCGAATCTCCGCGCGCAGTCAGCTGCTTGATGCGCTGCAATCTCAGGCAACACCGGAACTAGGCCGTCGATACCGCGCGTTTCGTCTCTTCACGCTGATCAAGCGCTACTACAAGAAGGCGAAGAACGGTCGCGCGTTGCGCCGTCAGGTCTTGACCCGGGCCGAGGAACGAACGATCGCGGGCTTTTTCGGCGGCGATTGGCTCGCTTTTCTCGATTACCTCGGCGAAGAACCGGCTGCGGGCGAAGAGATCGTGACGGCACTCCCGGAGACACGCCTGTATGCCTTCGGCAGCGAGCGCGCCGGGGAGATCGCGGCAGCGCAAAATGTTCCACTAGATCAGGTACAACTAATACTGGCCTCATTGTGGAAGGGTGACGCGGTGTCGCCCGTTGTGGCACGGGTAGGCCTTCTCCGCAGGTTTTGGGCCAGCTTCGACGAGGCCCATGCTCGCCAGCGGCCGGGTATGGCCTCGCTATGGGGGCTAATCGAGGGGGGTGGGCTGCTCGAGGAGGACACCAGCGATCACGCCTTCACGCCGGCACTGTATCGGCAGCTACTCCCAACAGAGCTCGTAGCTGACGTCGAGCGGCTCTGGGGTGGATTGCTTCTGCCGCGCTGGCCGGATCGAATCGTCAGCGCGCTGGCACCGATCGACCTCATGAGGGCGGCCTTCGGACCAGCACTCCGATTCTGGCACGGCACAGCGCTGACAGCGTGGTTCCTCTGTGAGGGTCCGTCGTCACGAACCGATATGAAAGGCCTCGCGGTGTATCACGCGAGGGACCTCGATGAGTTGGTCGCGCTTGGCGCGCCAGTAGACGTCGGGCTTTTCGATGAGCTACAGAAGGCCGAGGCCAAACTGCCCGAGCCACAGCCTGTGTATGACAGGGAACCGCAGTCGGTTCAGGTCCACGACGGAATTTCTATTAACATCGGAATCAGCACTCGCAGCCGCCGTGACGGCTTCGAGTCACTGCGGGACATCGTCACCCGCCACCGCCGCGAGTGGGCCATGCGCTATCTCGATGGCTACCTGACCGCAGTGTGGCAGGCTCACCTCCGCGACATCGCGCACGAGTATAACCGCTTCGTCGCGGCCAAGGCAAAGCCACCTACGGCCAAGCAGTTCGCGAAGGATGCAGAAACCGCCACGAACTACTGGTTTGGTGGCGATCTGAGTGCGCTCTACACCGCGATCGGCGAGAAGTCACCGGTACAGCCGGTCCGCGTCAAACTCGTGCCGGTCGATCGTGCGGCGTTCGCGAAGCGAGTCTTCGCCGACCTTGGGGGTCGCCCCTTCAAGCGAGAGATTCTCGCTGCCAGTCGAGATGATGTGAAGCAGCAGGCGGCCGAACAGACCCGCTACTACCATCTCCGCTATCTTGCTCAGGAGAGTTTACGGTTCCTGCAACTTGAAGAGGCGCTCGGTCAAGCGCCGACGCTAGAGCAATTCGGCAAGGACCGCTTCCGCGGCATCGCCGGCGAAGTTTGGCAAGACGTCAGTGCCGGCTGGAGCAGCTACACCGACGTGATCGCGGCCGCGCGGAATGCCTTGGCGAGTACTTTGGTCTCCGAGCCTCACACTGCGCCGCAGCAAGAGGTCCAGACGGCTCGCGAGCCTGACCGGCGAACACAGGGATCGCATAGCTCCTTCTTACGGCGCTTGTTCCACCGCGAGTGACTCCGTCGCGCTGCGAACGCACGAGCGCCGCCAGTGTGGTCGCCGCTCGCGGGTCAAGTTGCTCTCGGTAAAGCTTCGCCGCGATCTTGTCCATGTCCGGGCAGATCGATGCGTGCGTATTCGGGTCGAAGGCGACCACCCGTTCCGGCCGCAAGGCGACCGCTGATTCCGACGTGCTCCATCCTTCGTCAAGAGAGGTCAGCACCAGGGCAAGCAGATGCGCTTGCCAGCAATCGTGCCAATTTGCAGCGGCTTCGGCTGGGGCAGCAGCTGGCCCGGGTTGTTGAACACGGAGTTCGGACCACCAAAGATCTGGCTCGGATTGCGCACGAAGGAATTGCTTCCCCCCCAGATCTGCCCCGGATTGCGAACGAATGAATTGTCCCCGCCCCAAATCTGATTGGGTTTATTGATCACCGAGTTGGGGCCGCCGGCGATCTGCCCGAGAGTTCGACCGACCCATCCGTTCTTGCCCACGAGGTCGTTGTTGTCGCCGAAACAGCCGTCCGCGCCGCCGATGCCATTGGAGAGACACTTGCTCAGCTCGCGGGCTGTCAGCCGCGAGCCGATGCAACCGGCCGCGGCGTACGGCTGGCCGCCGGTGGACGCAACGCACTGCACGGCAATCTGCTGCTCGGGATTGAGCTGCAGACTGAACATGTTCGCTCCGGCGCAGGTGGCAAATCCTGTGGGGTCCCCCTGGGACTGCGCCGCGCATTGGACCGCGATCATCTGCTCCTTGCTCAACCGGTTGCCGAAAAGCGCGCTGGCCGAACATGCGGCGAACGCCGAAGCGTCGCCGGCGGTGGAGGCCGCGCAGCCGAGCACCTGCTGTCCTTTTGGCCCCAGGCCTTTGCCAAGGAACGCCGCCCCGGCGCAGGCTGCGAAGCCAGCTCCGTCACCCTGCGCGCTTAGCGCGCATCTGACGAGAACGCGCTGATCGTCGGACATCTTGAGCGCCCCGGAGTAGGGCGCTGCGCAGGTGGCAAAGCTCGTGGCATCGGGGGCGGAAGCCGCGCAATCCAGCATCGCTCTCTGGCTGCTCGACATGAACCGGCCTGCTGCGCATTCACCGAAGGCAACGGCGTCAGTGCCGTTGCTGGCGCAGCTCAGAATCCCCCGTTCATCGGCGGAGAGCGTCCTGGTCAAGAACGCGCCACCCAAACAAGATCGGAAGCCTGCCTCGCTGCCCGCGGACCTGATTGCGCAGGCGGCGAGCTTCTGCTGGTCGGTCGAGAGCGAATAGCCTAGCTTCGGCGCCGCGCAAGCCGCGAACTCGGTGGCGGTCTTCGAGGTCACTGCACAATCGAGCACGGCCTGCTGCTGAGGAGGCAGCACCACGCCTTGGCGCGTGCACGCCGCGAACGACGCGACGTCCAGTCCCACCCGCTGGGCGCACGCTTGCGCCAGCTGCTGTGCGTCGGTGATGCCAGGCGGCAGGCCGAAGCTGCCGGGAGGCGGGAGATTGCCTCCCATCGTGTCCAACCCGATCTGGGCGACCAGGACGCACGGCGCTGGCCCGAAGGGCGCTGCGCACATGGGCTCGCCGTTGGGACCCGGCTGCGGCAGCAGCCGCGGCGCTCGCGCGTTGAAACCCGGTGGCATCTGACCGATCCCGGACTGAGCCTGCAAGATGTAGGTGCGCACGGCATCACATGGTCCCGGGCCGAGGGGTCCGAGACAGCTCCCAGAAGCCCCCCAAGCTGGTAGTTCCACCTGCTGCGCGGCCACCTGGCTCGTCGCCAGGAAGAGCTGAACCTGCCGACATGGTCCAGGGCCCAACGGGCCGGCACAGATGGGGCCTGCCTGCGGATCGAAGCCGATCTGCTGCACGAAGATGTTGTTGGCCGCGTACTGGATCTGTAGAAACCGATAGACATCTTGGCACGGCCCCGGCCCGAGCGGACCGGCGCAGATTGGGCCGAATACGGGGTCGATGGCGATCTGCGGCGGCATGGGCGGCGGCGCCGGCGGGAAGAACTGGGCGCTCGCTGGCCCCGCGAAGGCGCCGAAGGCAAGAAACACGAGACGAAGCCAAGTCAGTCGCATCACTCTCCTCCCTTCTCGGTTGCTGCGAGCGTGGTCGAGCGCACGTCCGCGCTTTGCGGCTCTGTCCGGCCCGCTTTAGCCGGTGACGACGACCGCCTTACCGGCGTCCGCGAACGGTTGCCTGGCCCAGGTCGAAGCCGCCGCCGAGCACGGTGACGGAGCCTGCCAGGAGGCCGGCAACGGCCAACGGGATGCTCCTCCAATGGACAGGCGCCCTATCGCTCATCGCACACCCCTTCCTGTGATCTCTCCTCACGCTCTTCCCAGGGCCAAGAGACGGACCTCGCCACCGTTTTCCTGCGGCGCGGCCACCGGAAGCCGGACGGTGCACGCGGTCCCGGCACTTCTGCGATGTAGCCGCGCGGCAGGGCGACGCTGGAGATCTGCACCTTGCGCTCCGGCCTCCCGCCGGCGCATAATTGCCGCCGCGGAGCGCCGACTGTCTCAGGTCACGCCCGCTCCGCAGGAGATCGCCCCACCTCCGTCTCTCGCCCCACCGCCGTCCGATCGCTCGCACAGCTGAGCGCCTGAGCCCGAGTCATGGCTCGTTGGGCAGCCTGCCGCTTCCGCAAGGCAGCAGGGCGGCGCGGCATGCCGCCCCGCGCCGCCCGGCTGCCTTTCTGCGATCGATCGCGTCCTGTCCCACGACCCTGCACCTGACCGCCTGATCCGGGGGCCGTCCGGGAGTGCCGCGCTCGCCGCCCGCCTCCCGGCTTGAAAACCTTTTTTCGGCAGAGGAGGCGCCGGCAAGATGACCCACCGTCGCGGCGTAGATCCAGCTTCTCGCACCACCGCCGCCCCCCGTGCGGGCGCCCCGCGCCATGCGCCAGCACCGCGGTGAGCGCTCGGGCGGCCGGCCGCTGCTCCCGCCGGCGGAGCGGCGGGACCGGGTGCTGACGGTGCGCATGAATGCGGCCGAGCGGCAGATCATTTGGCGGCGGGCCTCGCTGGCGCGGCTGTCGGCGGCGGCCTACGCCCGCCTGATGGCGCTACGGCCTTCAGCGCCGCCGCGCTCGGTGCCGATCGTCAACGTGCGCTCGTACGGGCAGTTCGGACGGCTGGCCAACAATCTCAATCAACTGACGCGCCTCGCGCATGAAGGACGGCTGCCGCCGGGGCTTCTGCATTGCCTGACGGCGCTCCTGGCCGAGGTGCGGCAGGTGCGCCGGCTGCTCCTGGGGCTCGACGCATCGGCGGCAGCGGCAGCGGCGGCAGCTGGGGCGGCCACGCCGGCAGGGGAGGGCATGGAGGAAGGCGATCCCCGCCCGGCCACCGCCGCCGCCCCCGCTCCCGCCGCCGCCGCCGCCCCCCCCCGACCGGAGGAGCCCGCCCGATGATCGGCCGCCCCAATTCGAACGACAGCTTCCGCGCCACGCTCGACTACGTCGCCAGGCAGGAGCGGGCCGAGCTCATCGGCGGCACATGGAGGGCGCCACCCCGCGCGAGCTGGCGCGCGAGTTCGGCATGTTCCGCCGCCTGCGGCCGACGCTGCTCAAGGCGGTGTGGCACCTGCCGCTGCGCCCCGCGCCGGGCGAATCGCTCACCCCCGCGCAGTGGAACCGCGTCGCCGAGCGGGTGCTCGCGGGCATGGGGTTCGCCGACTGCCCCTATGTGCTGGCGCTCCATCCGCAGGACGACGGCGGCGCGCACGCGCACATCGTGGCATCCCGGATCAACTGCTTCGGCCAGGTGGTGAGCGACGGCTACGACGTGACCCGCGTGGCGACGATCGAGCGGCTGATCGAGCGCGACTACGGCCTGCGCGTGGTCCCCCTGGTGCGCAACGCCGTGCGCCGCCAGGCGCGCGGCGACCGCGCCTTCGAGGCGGCGACCGGCCGCCCCTCGGAGCGGCGGAAGCTCCAGGAGACGGTGGCCCGCCTGGCGCGCCGCGGCCGTCCGGCCGGCGAGGTCGTGACCGACCTGCGCCGCGCCGGCGTCGAGGTGCGGGTGCGCGTCACCGCCAACGGCGCCGTCACCGGCATCACCTACAGCGTCGCCGCGGGCCGCTACGAGTTCAGCGGCTCGGGCCTGGGGAGCGAGTTCACCTGGCCGGGCCTGCTGCGCCGGCGCGGCCTGAGCTTCGTGGCGGAGCGCGATCTCCCGGTGTTGCTCGCCGGCGGGGCGCCGGGCGGTGGCGCCCGGCCTGCCGCGGCGCGCGGCGGCGAGGGGCCGCGGATGGCGGCGCCGCGCAACGGCGGCGGGCCGGGCGCGGCGGAGACGGATTCGGCCGCTCCTGGCGCTCCCGGCGCCCGGAGCGCACCGGGCTCTCCGAGCGTTCCGGGCGATTTGGGGGATCCGAGCCTTCCGAGCGATCCGAGCCCTCTGAACGATCCGGGCGTTTCGAGCGATCCGAGCGATCCGAGCAATCCGGGCGATCCAACCGGCGCGGACCCCCTCGGCGCTCCGGATCGTTCCCCGGCGCCGGACGCTGCGACGGGTGCGAGCGCGGGCGCCAGCCCCTCCGGCGCCGGTGCCGGCGCGGAGGGGCCCTCCGCCCCCGGGAGCCCCGGCGCC